>JAYNHN010000085.1:0-10079 GCA_038108035.1 Flavobacteriaceae bacterium | reverse complement strand
CTGAAGACCATCGATCACAACTCTATTTTCATTTACAAAAAGGATTTTTAGATTTATTTTTAACTCAGGGTGGGAATGTTATTTTTAATAATCGCTTCTCCGTTGAAACAAAAGATGAGTTTTTATACTATACTTTTTTTGTAGTGGAACAATTCAAACTTGAAAAAGGATTTTTTGATTTGATTTTCTTAGGCGAAATAGCAGAATTCGAACCCTATTATTCCGCACTAAAAAGATACCACGATGATTATGTTTTTTATGAAGAGAGTCCCTTGAATTCAGACAAAATTCGCCAGCACCCGGCACCTTTTTTAGCACAATATTTTAGTTGATGAGAATCATTTCAGGTTCTCATAAAGGACGTAAAATTGTAGCTCCCAAAAAGCTACCCGTTCGACCGACGACCGATCGTTCGAAGGAAGGTTTGTTTAATATCCTTTCACATCGACTCGAAATCAGTGAATTGAAAATTTTGGATCTTTTTTCTGGAACAGGAAATATTAGCTATGAATTTGCTTCGCGAGGCGCAAAAAAGATTATTTCGGTTGATCAAAATCGTTCTTGTTCACAATTCATTCAACAAACCGCAATAAAATTAGAACTCAATCTCCAGGTTATTCAAAGTGAAGCGATTTCGTTTTTGGAAAAAAACAACGCGGATTACAATTTAATTTTTGCAGACCCTCCTTATGATTGGGAAGAAAAGGACTATCAACGGATCGCAACTTTAGCCCTTCAAAAACTAAATCCTAAGGGTATTTTAATTTTGGAACACAGCAATCATTTGGATCTTTCAAGCTTAGAAAGTTTCGATTTTTCCAGAGCCTATGGAGGGAGTGTATTCTCCTTTTTTGAATAAAAATAGCAGGCCGATAAGCCGGATTCTGTCGAGTCTTATCATTTATCTGGATGTAAAATTACTTTTACATTCTAGCCACCTACCCGTCTACATTGGGCGAGCAACCCTTAATTGTAGAACTACTTGGCGTTGCACCGCATAGAGTTTACCTGATTTCACTACAGCCGAACTGTACTTGCTTTCTGTTGCACTGGTCCGCTTTTTTCAAAGGACGGGTGTTACCCGCTATGCTGCTCTATGGTGTCCGGACTTTCCTCTTGTTTACTGATAAACAAGCGATAAGATGGCCTGCGATTCAAAGTTAGCCATTTGTTGATAATTAAAACGGAATACATACAGAGATAATAAAAAAAGGTGACTTTTGATTTATATATTTGTAGATAATGGAAGCATTTGTTGTTTCGGCTTTAAAATACAGACCCACAACTTTCGATCAAGTTGTGGGACAAGAAAGTATTACTAAAACACTTCAAAATAGTTTAGAAACCAATCAATTGGCTCAAGCCTTGTTGTTTTGTGGTCCAAGGGGTGTAGGAAAAACTTCTTGTGCTCGAATACTCGCAAAACAAATCAATGCTTCAGATGAGTTGACAGAGCAAGATTTTTCATTTAATATTTTTGAACTGGATGCCGCTTCCAATAATTCAGTAGAAGACATTCGTAAAATCAATGAGCAAGTTCGTATACCCCCCCAAATAGGAACATACAAAATTTATATCATTGACGAGGCACATATGCTCTCGGCTGCTGCCTTCAATGCATTTTTAAAAACACTTGAAGAGCCTCCTAAACATGTTATTTTTATTCTGGCAACCACTGAAAAAAATAAAATTATCCCCACCGTTTTATCACGCTGTCAGGTCTACGATTTTAAAAGAATTTCCGTTGCCGATATTCAGGGTTACTTAGCTAAAATTGCTATGGATCGAGGATTGAAATTTGAAGAAAATGCACTTTATCTAATCGCTCAAAAAGCCGAAGGAGCGCTTCGTGATGCCCTTTCTATTTTTGACAGAATGGTGAGCTTTACACAAGGAGAACTAACTGCTCAGTCTGTAGCTGACAACCTCAACTTGTTGGATCATCAAACCTATGCTGAATTAGGAGACTTAATTACCCAAAATAAGATTCCGGAAGTACTCACAAGCTATGACCTCCTTCTACAAAGAGGCATTGACAGTTTGCAATTTATCAGTGGGCTAGGAGATCATTTTAGAAATTTAATGCTTTCAAAAGACCCTAAAACCCTTTCGCTACTCGAAGTAGGATCCAGTATAAAAGAAGGATACCAAACCCGAATCCAATCACTAACTTCTGAGTATATTTTGGATGCCATCGCATTGATTAACCATTGTGAACTCCACTATAAAAACGCGAAAAACAGACGGGTTCATGTTGAATTGTGTCTTATGCAATTGGCTTCACTCCATTACAATGGAGAAAAAAAAAAGGGTACATAATTCCAGCGAGTGAGTTTAAAGATCGTACTCAAAAAATACTTTCTAAACCATCCTATTCATCGGATTCCAATGCAAAGAAAAGTGTAAAGACATCTGTTGAAATTACAGAAACCAAGACGAATCAACCCGTTCAAAACGCATCAATGTATCAAACACCCCGAAACACCCCGAGTTCAATTGTGAAAGAAACTCCCCCAGAAGAGTCCAACAAAAAAACTTCCCTGTCCATTTCCAACCAACAAGTAGTTTCAGGTTTTTCACTTTCTAGTATTGCACTAAAAAAAGCAGCCAAAGAAAAGAATCAACCCAAAGCGTATGAGCAACGAAAAAGTAAAGATGACTTTGAGCAATCGGATTTGATCCTCTTATGGAAACAGTACACAAAATCACTCAAAAAGAAGGGTAAAAACAATCTTGCTTCTATCTTTGAAATGAATTCGGTGAAATTGGAGCAACCCGGAAAAATTCTTTTTGAGGTTGCTAATGATATGAATCGAGTAGAAATCACTCAGGAAATGGAATTCTTACTTCCTTTTCTCAGAGAAAAATTGAATAATTTTACAATAGAAATTGAAGTTCGTGTTATTGAGAATACAAAAATAGAAACCGTCTTTTCACCTCAAGAGAAATACCAACACTTATTAAAAATAAACCCCAATTTAGAAGACCTTAGAAAAACATTTGATTTAGATTTTTAAAGAAACGACATGCTTGGACTAAAACTACCCACCGATCCTCGATGGGTCAATATTGCAGAAAAAAATTTAGAAGAAATTTTAACCGATCACGCCTATTGTGAACAAAAAGCAGCCAGTACAGCGATCTCTTTAATAATAGGCTTTCCTCAGTATTCGGATCTAGTAAATGCGATGTCCGATTTGGTACAAGAAGAGATGAGTCATTTTAAAATGGTCCACGAATTGATTCAGGAACGCGGATTTGAATTGGGTAGAGAACGTAAAGACCAATATGTGATCAAATTACTATCCTTTTTTCCAAAAGGGAGCTCCAAAAAAGATCACCTTGTTCACAGACTACTTTATGCGGCTCTAATTGAGGCGCGAAGTTGCGAGCGGTTTCGTCTGCTTTCCGAAGATCTAAAGGATTCTAAATTGCGCTCTTTTTACAGAAAATTGATGATTAGTGAAGCCAATCACTATACTTTATTTTTAAAGTTTGCCCGACAATACGGAACGTCAAAAGAAATTGTAGATCAGAAATGGGAAGCTTTACTGGAATTCGAAGCAGAAATTATCAAAGATTTAGGAACTCATGAGACCATTCACGGTTAGGATCTTTTTATTTTATTTTTGTATAATTCTCGAACCATTCCGTCTGAGAGTCCTACTTTGGGAACATAGACTACCCTGGCACCACTCCATTGCAAGGTTCTGAGAAATAATTTTGCAGCAGGCAGAATTACGTCAGAACGATCAGGATTTAGACCCAATTGAACAATCCTTTGTTCGTAAGTCATAACACTCAATTTATCGTATAAGGCAGTTAAGGTTAAATACGAAATGGGCTGATCGTGTTGGATGTTGGCCATTTTGTGAAGCTTATTGATATTACCGCCTGTACCTAATAAATAAATTTTTGAAAAATCTTTGGTATGGGTTTTGATCCAAGATTCAACTTTTTCCCAAGTATCCTTTTTTACACCTTTGTTAATCAGACGAACGGTTCCTATTTTAAACGATTTTGAAATGGTTCGTTTTCCATTTTCGAGTACACTAAATTCTGTACTCCCCCCTCCTACATCCACGTATAAGAAAGTCTTATTTTTATCGATAGAATCAAATACATTGGTGTTTGAAATAATTTTTGCTTCTTTTTTTCCGTCGATAATTTCAATTTTAATTCCAGATTTATCCAAAACTTTTTCAACTACTTTATTTCCGTTTTTGGCACTTCGCAAAGCAGAGGTAGCAAAAGCTAAATAGTCTTTTACGCCATGGACTTGCATGAGTAGTTTAAAAGCCTTCATGGATTTAATAATACGCTTGGTGTTTTTATCTGAAATTTTTCCACTTGTAAAAGAGTCCTGTCCCAGACGAATGGGCACCCTGACCAAAGCGTTTTTTAAAAAAACGGTTCCCTTTTTTTCATCAATAACATTAGTAACCAGCATTCGAACCGCATTTGAACCGATATCAATCGCAGCGTATTTCTTTATTTTCATTTGTTGGATTCCGTTTTATAATAATCATAAATAGCCCATTGAGATCGAATCGGTGAATCGGTTGACTCAACAAACTCATTTTGAATGGATCCGTTCAGTCTACGGGCTTTTACATTGTCATTCCAAGTTATTTCAAAAACCTCTGCGATTTGTCTTTTTAAATTCTGGGCATAGATCGGGGTTGCGACCTCCACCCGATTTTCAATATTTCGGGTCATAAAATCTGCCGAAGAAATATATATCTTAGAATTTCCGGCATTTTCAAAAATATAAACTCTGGGATGTTCCAGAAATTTATCGACGATACTGATGACCTCAATATTTTCGCTCATTCCTTTAACCCCGGGGATTAAACAACAAATCCCACGAACGATCATCTGGATGGGTACTCCGGCATTGCTTGCCTCATACAATTT
The DNA here is from genome assembly GCA_038108035.1 of Flavobacteriaceae bacterium. Lineage (GTDB taxonomy): Bacteria > Bacteroidota > Bacteroidia > Flavobacteriales > Flavobacteriaceae > MS024-2A. The sequence goes on along the minus strand of JAYNHN010000085.1, from coordinate 5,162 downwards.
TTCAATCATTTTAAAATTGGTAATCGCATTCATCTTTAATTTGATCCCACAAGGCAAACCTGCTTTTTTATTTTCAATTTCTTTATGGATCATTTTGATTAAAGTCGCTTGAGTATAATGTGGTGAAACAATCAAATGCTTGTACTTCTTTAATTTGTAATGAACTTGAAGAAAATTAAACACCTTATTGATCTCCTTTAGTACCTTAGAGTCGGATGTAAAAAGAGTATAATCGGTGTAAATTTTAGCCGTATCCTCATTAAAATTACCGGTACTAATAAAACCGTAACGCTTTTTTTTTCCTTTGTGAATTTTTTCGATAATACAGATTTTGGAATGTACTTTTAATCCGGGAATTCCAAAGATCAGCTCCACACCAGCAGCTTGCATTTTTTCTGCATAAATAATATTATTAGTTTCGTCAAATCGAGCTTGAAGCTCAATTTGGACTAAAACTTTTTTACCATTTTTAGCGGCATTAATCAGTGCGCTGGCCACGTTAGAAAGTTTTGATAAACGATAAATTGTGATCTTTATAGTCTTTACATCCGGATCCAGTGCAGCTTCTCGTAAAAACTTGACAACAAATGAAAAACTATGGTAGGGAGTATAAAGAAGATAATCTTTCGATTCAACAGAATGTAAAATACTTTTTTCCAAAGAAAGTCCTTTGATGGGCAGTGGTTCGATTTTTTCATACATCAAATCACTCCGATCAAGCGAAGGAATGTTCATATAATCTCTTCTGTGATGGTAACGCCCTCCAGGTATCAAACCCTCCGTACTACTCAAGCTAAGATTTTTTTTAAAAACTTTCAAAGTGTCTTTTGAAATGTCTTTATCATAAACCAAGCGAACGGGTTCAGCCAATATTCGTTCTCGAACACTTTCTACAATTTTATTGACATAACTCTTAGATACATCTCCTTCCATGTCCAACTCTGCATCACGAGTAACCTTGATCATATGGGATTCAATGGTGTCAAATTCCATAAAATTGAAGATCAAATGAAAATGATAACGGATCAAATCGTCCAAAAACATAATGTGCTGCTTTTCACCCACTTTTGGTAAAACGACAAAACGATCCAATTCTGTTGGAATCTCGATCAGAGCATATTGAACGATGGACGATTTGGAGTGCCGATAGGTAAGTTTTACGGCCAGAAAAGCATTATTATTAGAAAAATCTTGCTGTTCATCTTCTGAAATCATTATTGTCATCAAAGACGGACTTACTTTTTGTATAAAGTATTCCTTTAAAAAATCCATATGTTCTTTCAGCACCTGAGATTCGTTGATAAAATAAATCCCTTTTTTTTCCAATTCTTTTTCTATGGATTCAAGAATCTGAGTACTTTCCTTTTGCTGGACAATTACTTTTTGGGTAATGGCAGTTAGTAATTCCGAAGCACTTTGCCCACCGAAGATCTTTTTTCCGGTTTTTTGGGATTGAGCAATGCGCTGAACTGTGGAAAAACGCACCTGAAAAAATTCATCCAAGTTGTTAGAAAAAATTCCGATAAAACGAAGACGCTCAAGCAGGGGAACTTTGGGGTGTGCGGCTTCTTGTAGGACTCGGGCATTAAAGTCTAACCAACTCAATTCACGATTAATATAACGATCTTCTTGCACTTTAATTTATTTTAATATCATTCTTGGTAAACCCAAATTTAATCTACCTTTAGAAACATCTAACCAATGGGCTTGTTCAAATTGAATTTGAGCAAAAGCAGATGTAGGCATATACTCTACCGGTGAGGTACTCAGATATTGAGCAACTCCCGTAAAAGCAGGATTGTGTCCAACACAAACAACCTTTTGATATCGGTCATTCAATTGATTTATAAAATCAATAATTTGACTTGCTTCAAACGTATAAAGTTTCTCGTTTACATTTAATCTTTTAAAAGAAATTCCCAGTGTATGCATCATCAAAGTCGCTGTATGAAGGGCTCTATTTGCAGGGCTAGAAAAAAAAATCTCTGCATTAGAAAAAACAGATGGTTGCGCTTTTGCCATCTTAATGATTCGTTTCATCCCTTTTTCAGTTAAAGGTCGATTTCGATCTTCAACACTATATTCCCATGAAGATTTGGCATGACGAAGTAAAACAAGCTCTTTCATCATCTATGGTGCTAAACGTTCAATAATCCATACTTCACCTTGTAATTGGCAACGAATACGGTCGTGAAGTCTATTGGGTCTTCCCTGCCAAAACTCTATACTCTTCGGACGAACTAAATAGCCTCCCCAATGCTCAGGTCGTTTTACCTCTTTATCTTGGTATTTGATGGTCAAGGCATCCAGTTTGGCCTCTAGAATAGACCGATCGGTAATAATTCTGCTTTGGTCGGATACCATCGCTCCCAATTGACTTCCTATGGGACGGCTTTTAAAATAAGTATCTGACTCAGAATCAGATACTTTTTCTGCTTCCCCTTTGATAATAACCTGACGTTCCAAAGGAGGCCAAAAAAAAGAAATACCCACTTTGGAATGATGATTGATCGATTGACCTTTTTCACTTTGATAATTAGTATAAAAAACCCATCCTGCATCGGACAAAGATTTCAGCAATACAACACGAGCTTTAGGGAAATCATCCAATCCCAAAGTAACCAATTGCATGGCGTTTGCTTCTTCAATTTCAGGATGCTTCTGGGCTTCATCAAACCATTTTTGAAAAAAACCCATTGGATTAGAATCCATATCCGATGCATGGAGAATTCCTTTGGTATAGGTTTTTCGTAAGTGTCCTAAATTTTTATCTTCCATTTTTTTGCAATTTACAATCCATTTCTATTCAATTATAAAAGTTTTAAGATCTTCTGCCAAGGCTACATGATCAAAAACCTTTTTCGCTTCTTTGATAAAATCATTTTTATCTCTGTAACGATTTGAAAAATGACCTAATAAAAGTTGTTTTACTTTTGCTTCTCGGGCGATAGTAGCCGCTTGAATTGCTGTACTGTGTTTGGTTTTGTTAGCCAACTCATGATGATCTTCTAAAAAAGTAGACTCATGATAGAGTAGATCTACCCCTTTGATCAGTTCGATCAGTGGTGGATAATACGCTGTATCACTACAAAATGCGTAGCGTTTTACTGGTGCAGGAGGAGAGGTAAGTTCTTCATTAGAAAATACACGTCCATCTTCTAAAGTAATCGACATTCCATTTTGCAATTGATTGTAATGGTATGCTTGTAAATTATATAAACTCACTTTCTCCGCATTAATTTTTCGTTTAAAAGATTGATATGAAAATAAAAAGCCATTGGTATAAACCCTGTGGTCTAAAGGTAGGGTTTGCACTTGAATCCCTTCCTGCTCATAAATCAATTCACTTTTTTCAGAAGATAATTCATGAAATATTAAAGGATAATTGGTCCATGATTTAGCTAATTTTAGCTGTATGGTAATGATCTCTTTGATCCCCTCAGGACCGTAAATATACAAAGGGGTGGTACGTCCCAAAAGACGAAAAGTACTAATCAAACCGATCAATCCATAAAAATGATCTCCGTGAAGATGGGAAATAAAAATGTATTGAATACGCGAAAATTTAACCTGGGCTTTTCGCAATTGCATCTGTGTACCCTCCCCACAATCAATTAAAAAAAGATGGCCTTTAATATCTAACACTTGTGAAGTGGTGTGTTTATTTTCTCTGGGGGTAGCAGAATGGCTACCCAAAATGGTTAAATTCATCATTCTAAAACCCTAAATCCCTTTGTATACGTTCAAATGAAATAAAATCAACTGCCTCAAGAAGGGTGGGGACAACCACCCATTGTTCAGAAAATGAATGATCAAAATTTATGGGTATCACCAAGACCAAACAGCGTTGATTTTCTTTTTGTTTTTCAAATAGGGAATGAATTTGAGAAGAAGCAATTAATTCTTCTGAGCAATCAATAATTAAATCTGGAGGATCGTGCTCTTTCAAAAGTTGATCTAAATTCTCTTTTTGAATTAAAAACGTTTGAGGGGTTAATTGTCCAATTCCATCTTGAATCCAATTCATCAGCTTATAGGGATATTAAGTTTGGAAGCAAGTAGGTAAATAACCGCCATCCGAACGGCTACGCCATTTTCAACTTGATCTAAAATAATTGCTTGATTTGAATCTGCGACTTCACTTGTAATTTCCACTCCTCGGTTTATTGGACCCGGATGAAGAACCACAATTTCTTTGCGCAGTTTTTTCAATCGATCTCCTGTAAGACCAAAGTTTTGAACGTATTCACGGGTATTTGGGAAATAACTGAGCTCCATTCGTTCGTTTTGAACTCTCAGCATATTGACTGCATCACACCATCTCAAAGTACTCATTAAATCCGAAGAAACGGACACGTTAAGGGATTCAATATGCTTTGGCAATAGAGATTTAGGGGCACATAATTGAACCTCAGCACCAAGCATTCTGAGGGCATAAATATTGGAAAGTGCTACTCGAGAATGCAATATATCGCCTACGATTGCGATTCGTCGACCTTCTAAATTTCCGAATTTTTCTATTAATGAAAAAGCATCTAGTAGTGCTTGGGTAGGGTGCTCGTGAGTTCCGTCACCTGCATTGATTATGCACGAATCAACGTGTTGTGAAAGAAAATGAGCGGAACCGGGATGTGGGTGGCGCATGACAACCATATCCACTTTCATGGCTAAAATATTATTGACCGTATCCACTAGGGTTTCTCCTTTTTTAACAGATGATTGAGAGGCAGAAAAATTCAGAACATCGGCAGTCAATCTTTTTTCAGCTAATTCAAAGGAAAGCTTGGTTCGAGTACTGTTCTCAAAAAATAAATTGGCAATGGTAATATCCCTAAGGCTAGGCACTTTTTTTATCGGACGATTGATTACTTCTTTAAATTGAGTAGCCGTTTCAAAAATCAAGTGCAAGTCCTCAAGCTGAAGATACTTTATTCCTAAAAGATGGGATACACTTAATGTTTTCATTCATTCTTTTTTTCTAAATAAACAATATCCTTCGTTGAAGTATCCGACCAAGATACTCTCACCTTATCACCTTGAAGTGCGTCGATCTGTGCTCATAAATAATCTGGTTGAATGTGTAGATGTCGGATAAAACGACGATCCAACAACACTAATAATTCAATGGATTTGGGTCGACCATAGGTGTCAATTGCGGTTAA
>JAYNHN010000084.1:0-10227 GCA_038108035.1 Flavobacteriaceae bacterium | reverse complement strand
TGTTTCCGTAGGCAAAGCCTGTGAACCTTTCAAAGTAGAAATGGTCATAAGAGGATATTTATCAGGTCATGCGGCCCGAGAGTATAAAAAGGGTATGAGAACGCTTTGCGGTGTGGAAATGCCGGAGGGAATGATTGAAAACGACCGCTTTCCGTCTCCCATAATTACCCCTGCTACTAAAGCGGATGAAGGACATGATGAAGACATTTCTAGGGAGGAGATCATTTCCCGGGGAATTGTCAGTGAATCCGATTATGTCCAGTTGGAAAATTATACTCAAAAACTCTTTGAACGCGGGACAGAGATTGCCAGCAAGCAAGGGCTGATTTTGGTAGATACCAAATATGAATTTGGAAAATCTGTCTCAGGTGAAATCCTTTTGATCGATGAAATTCATACCCCGGATTCTTCTCGTTATTTCTATAAAGAGGGCTATCAAGAAAGACAAAACTCAAAAACTCCTCAAAAACAACTTTCTAAGGAATTCGTTCGGCAATGGCTAATTGAAAATGGCTTCCAGGGTTTGGAAGGAGAGCAAATCCCTGAAATGGATGCGGATCGAATTGAGTCTATATCCCTTCGTTATATTGAACTTTTTGAAAACATTACCGGTGAAAAATTTCAAAAAGCACCGATTGATTCCATCGAAGAACGTATTCAATCCAATTTAGAAAAATATTTTCAATAGCTATTATTGACTTTGAATTCGGTTTAAGGTTTTAAAAAAGAAAGGAACCGCTGCAGCTTGATGATTTTTTCCTTCAATGGAAACGTATTCTAGCTCGCCTCCATTTTGACTCAGTTGATCAAAAGCATTTCGACTATTCAACGGATAGACAAAATCATCTTCCGCACCGTGAAATAATGTAATTGGTGCAATGGGTGTCCAATTCAATAAATCGTTATCCATCAGAGCCATTAAAACATTCGTGTCGGTTTCATCTAACAAACCCTTTTTAAACGTTTCGGTAAATAATTCCTTAGGGTTTAGACTGATCAAACTATCTGCAACGGGTGCATTGATTAAGCCGATGTTTTCCAAATTCGTTGCATAAGGTTCATTAACGATATCCGACCAAGGATATTTAAGATTGGAATAGTGATTGTTGTAAACATCCAATACCCAAAGATACGTACCTAAGAACGTTAAATCTTCGTCTTTTTGAAGAATCACTTTGGTAAATTCAGTTTTGTCATAGGCTCCTGCTCCTGCAAAGGTGTGAGTTATTTCAAAGCTTTGTTCGGTCTCAATTTTTTGATGGGCAGCTAGGGTAGCAAATCCTCCTTCTGAATACCCTACCAAATACAAATCATCAGCCACATTGATCTCATTTTGTTCCAAGTACGCTTTAGTAGCTATGATCATATCGTAGGAAGAAAGACCGAGGCTTTTTCTGAGTTCATAGGGATGTCTCTGATCAGAATTGACACCATACCCAACATAATCTGAAATAACTGTAACATAACCCGTACTGGCAAAAATTGCAGCTACGGTAAATTCGTTAGTACCGATTAGACTGTTGCTAGGAGCTTCATCATTTGATGAGATGGTACTGTGTTGTATAGAGATAATTCCTTTGGGTTCATCAATTGCTGGAAGAATCATGATTCCGGAAACTTCAACATCTTGTTGGTTTTCATCCAACGACTCGTAGATGAGCTTAAAGGCATTTACATCATTGAATTCGTAATTCAAATCTTCATCGGTTGTTAAACTTGCAAATGACTTTAACAAGGAACCTGAATAGTTGATGTATTCCGTGGAAGAAATTAAAATACTTGAGGATTCCTCGGGAATAACAACGACTTCTTCTTCAGGTTTGGATACAACCTCCATTTCCATTTCAGGAACGGAAGGGTCGTTATCTGGTGAGCAGAAAGTAAAAAGCAGGAGTAGTAATAAGATATAAGGGTTTTTCATGAGTTCAGACTTGAGAGATTGTTGAATTAAGTTTTTAATAGTTCATGGACCTCTTTAACAGGTGTATTTGAAGGAAAACAAAGTGCATTTTCATACTTTTTAAACCAAGTAATTTGTCTTTTGGCATATCTCCGAGTATTTTTTTTGATTTCATCAACGGACTCTTGTAAAGATCGTTCACCGGCAAAATAAGGAAATAGTTCTTTATACCCCACAGTTTTTAAGGGGGATAGGTCTTTAAATTCTAACAAACCTCTGGCTTCCTCTTCCAATCCGGCTTTTATCATTCCATCCACTCGATTGTTGATTTTGTCATACAGAACTTGTCGGTTGCTATGCAAAATGATCATTTTTGAAACAAAAGGTCTCGGATCTCGAGGTTTTCCTAAAAAAGAAGAATAAGGCTGATCGGAGGCAATACAAACTTCCAGTGCACGAATCAGGCGTACCGGATTTTGGATATCTACTCGATTATAGTATTTTGGATCTTTTTCTCTAATTAAATCTTGTAGACCCTTTAGTCCGTGTGTTTGATAAAAAAGATTGATTTGAGTTCGGATTTCCTCCGGTATTTTTGGAAATTGATCCATACCGAACATAACGGCATCGGCATACATTCCCGATCCACCGACCATCACTACATCGTCTTTCTCTTTAAAAAGCTCTTCTAGTTTTTTGATAGCCTCCTTTTCATAATCCCCTACGGTATAGATATCATGAATCGATTTGTGTTGAACAAAATGATGTGGTATTTGTTTGAGTTCTTTTTCTGTTGGAACTGCAGTTCCAATTTTCATTTCTTTATAAAATTGTCGCGAGTCGCAAGAAAGGATCTCCGTTTCCAGTTTTTTGGCGAGTTCGAGACTTAATTTTGTTTTTCCAATTCCTGTTGGACCGGCAATGTAAATAAGAGATTTATCGGACATGGTTTAAGGGTTTTCCACATTGATGGCAAAAAACAGCATCTTCTTTGTGGTCAGGTGTTAAGCAATAGGGACACGCTTGAGTATTAGTGTCAATTAATGTTTTCTTTGTCATTTCAGCGGTCACGATTCCGGTGGGAACAGCAATGATGCCGTATCCAATAATCATAATTAAGGATGCGATAAATTGTCCCAATGGACTTTGAGGAGCAATATCTCCATAACCGACTGTGGTGAGAGTGACAATACACCAGTATATACTTCTTGGAATACTGGTAAAGCCACTTTCAACGGATTCAACCATATACATGATTGTCCCCAATATGATACACAAAACCAGTACGGCAAAAATGAATACTAAAATTTTAGTACGACTGGCTCGAAGAGCTTTGATCAATGAATTGGACTCTCCAATGTAATGGGTAAGTTTTAAAATTCTAAATACGCGCAACAATCTCAAAGCTTTCAATGCCAATAGGCTATTTGATCCAATCAAAATGAGGGAGAGGTATTTTGGAAGCGTGGATAATAAGTCAATAAGACCGTAAAAACTAAAAATATATTTTGAGGGACGAGGAACGGATAGAATTCTAAGAAAATATTCGACCGTAAATAATATGGTTATAAACCACTCCATAGTATTAAGGAGGTCGTGATAAACAACACCGATAGAAGCAACACTTTCCAGTGCAACTAAAACGACGCTAAGTAAAATAGCGATTAGAAGAAAAACATCAAAAAACTTACCTTCGGGGGTATCCGCTTCGTATATAATTTCGTGTAATCTATGTTGCCATTTTCTCATTGAAGGATACGAAATAGAAATTACCTTTTTAGGATTTTGATTAAATTATTTGGTCAAAGATATTAACTTTAAGTATTTTTTCCTTCTCAAAAAGCTTAGAATTAATTTTTTTACATCAGGATTATCTTCCATAGGGATCATTCGTGTCTCAATTGACCTTTGATTTTTGATTTGATGATTTAATTCATAATAGCCATATCCTTTGAATAGATTGTCTTTGATGTAGATAAATGAAAACTCCCCTTTGGTTCTACCTCGCTCTGTTAGTAAAAAGTCAGTTTCAGGGTAATTACAACCAGCGATAAGAGATTCAATTTTAAGCTGGTATTTTTCAGGTGATTCATTGTCAACACAAGCTCCATCACATTTTTTAAGCCCAAGATTAAAACAAGCCTTTTCATTTTTGGATAGGCTGGTTTTTTGTAAACAAATCTTGTGTTCCTCTGCCCATTTTATCAATGAACTCTTAGCACTTTTTTTATTTTTAAAAACACTAATATAATCGTATTCTTTACGGACTTGTTCTGAAATCAAATGAGGGTATTTGGAACTGTAGTCCACTCGTATCCCCATAGGAAAAATCCGATATTTCATTGCACGATTGAATTTGGGTGCATTCTTTTTTATTTCATTTTGTTCTTTTAACAAAGTAACCAATTCGCCTCCTGTCAAAGAGAAAGTAACATTTCTCATGTTTTTTTGCAGAGCGATTGATTTTTCTTGTTTTCCGGTTAGGTGGCTTAAAATACGTTTTCGAATGTTGTTACTTTTACCGATGTAGATAATTTGATTTTCGTCTCCATAGATATAATAAACCCCCATTTCGGAGCTAAGCGAATCAATAATTCTTTGGTATTGAGCTGGAACTTTATTGGGCTGTAATTTGCTAACATGCTCTTTTACTATATTTTTCTGAGCATCTTTTTCCAATAATAATTCAAAAAGCTTCATAGTTACAGATGCATCACCTTGTGCACGGTGTTGATTTGAAAATGGGATGCCTAGGTTACGAACTAGCTTTCCTAAACTATATGCCGGCTGATCTGGAAGGAGAACCTGAGACAATTCTACGGTACAGATGGTTTTTCGTTCAAAAGGAAAGCCTAGACGCCTGAATTCGGTTTGAAGAATTCGATAATCAAAAGATGCATTATGGGCCACCAAGATACATTCCTCGGTAATCTTAACTATACGCTTGGCAATTTCATAAAATTTGGGAGCGTTGCGAAGCATATGGTTGTTGATTCCTGTCAGTTTGACAACAAAGGGTTGAATCTCCTTCTGAGGGTTGATCAAACTACTGAATTGATCAACTACTTCGATTCCGTCGTGTCGATAGATAGCAATTTCAGTAATCCCTTCTTCGTCGTATTTTCCCCCCGTTGTTTCAATGTCTAAGATGGCGTACATATTCAATAATTTCGTTCGCCAAAAATTTTACTACCCACTCGAATCGTATTGGATCCTTCTTCAATTGCAATTTCAAAGTCACCACTCATTCCCATTGAAAGGACTTTTAAATCTGGATTTACGGCTTGCGCTGATTTAAACAATTGGAAAAGGCTTTTGAACTCTTCACGGATTTGATTTTCGTTAGAAGTAAAACTAGCCATTCCCATTAGACCCACAACCCTCAAATTATCAAAACCTTTTGCGAGGCTCAAAAGTTCGTCAAGTTGATCTTTAGGAAGACCAAATTTTGTTTCCTCCTGAGCAATACGTATCTGAATCAAACAGTCAATCGATCTGCTATTTTTAAATGCTTGTTTTTGAATTTCTTTGAGAAGTTTGACACTGTCAACGGCATGAATCAAATGGACAAAAGGAGCCATATATTTAACTTTATTTGTTTGAACATGACCAATCATATGCCACTCGATATCTTTTGGCATTTGTTCCCATTTTTCAACCATCTCTTGAATTTTATTTTCTCCAAAGAGGCGTTGTCCTGCTTCATAGGCCTCGTGCAAATCGGATAGAGGTTTGGTTTTGGAAACCGCTATTAATTGAACTTCTACTGGAAGATATTTTTTTAACTCTTGAATGTTTTTTGCAATACTCATAACTACAAAGATAAAATTTCAGTAAGCTTTTCGAACATCAATTCGTATTATTTAGTAAGAGGTGAAACCAAAAAACCCGTTAGCATTTTAGGCAAAATATACGTTGACTTAGCGGGAAGGATTATATTATTTTTGGCACCCTCAAAAAGATAGGATGCGATCAGTGGTTGCATCCAGAACACAAGAGATTTGGATGGATTTTTTTTTTATTTATTTCAATATCCGGAACATATTTCAATTGATTCTTGAGTTGGGGCAAAGATTTTAAAAATGTTTGATGGATAAATTCGGGTACATTTTCGGATTGGATATTTTTTGATCTAAATCCATAATAAATCGAGTTAAGCATAAGAATCAAAGGGTATTCATTGTTTTCTACTGAATTGATCGAAATGACTTCTCCTTGATTTATTTCAATGGCTTGCCGAAGAAATTCGAATTCAACTTTAGAAAGTGCACGATCTAAAAACCAAACAAAGGAATGGAGTCGAATTTGATCTTGATGAATCAGAAAGGAAGATACATTTAGTTGGGTTTGCTTTTTTTCGGCTAAATAAATCATACATGCGGTCCGGTGATGACCATCTGCAAGATGAAAGTACGCTTTTTCAAGACTCCAATTTTGCAAAAGGGAAACCTCATGGGGGCTCAATTGCCAAAGTTGATATTTGGATTTTTCAAAGTTAAAGCTAAAATCATTTGTTCTTTCTTCAAAGTTTTCGAGAAGTAGCTCTTTCGGAGGTGCTTCCTCATGAATAACCACTACTGGTTCGGCCTGAATTTGGACTGTTTCAAGATACTGAGCCATATATTGAACTCGCTGAATATAGGTTTTTTCGTGTGAAGTTATTGCCCCCGATTTAAAATCAGTTGTTGACAATCCACATAAAAAGCCAAAATAATCTATATGAGTGTTTGTTATCTTTAAGAAATAGATCTTGGGTGTTTTAGAAGATCTGTAAAGGTCTTGATTTAAAAATTGTTGCCATTGTTTCCGAACCTCTGAATTTGAGGTTAACTCATCGGGATTCGGCTTGATCACTCGACTAAAATGATTGGGATAGTTTTGTTGAATTGTTGACAATTCTTGAGGTGAATAATCATCCAGACTTCTCATGATCTGATTTTCCGGAGACTTTGGAAGCCAGTAGGGAAGTGGATTGAGTAATGGCATGTTTTATAAAATCAATTGATACAATTAATGATTTGATGGGCCACTTTCAGAGCTTTGGCACCTTGCTCCAAAGAGACTATGGTTTTTGAATTATTTTCAATACATTGTGCCAAATGCTCCAACTCGTCTTGAATAGCATTGTTTTTTTCAATATTTGGGTTTTCGAAATAAATTTGTTTTTTCTTTCCTTCTGCACTGGTTAACAAAAGAGAGGTATCTTCTGTTTCATTTCGAACATCCTTGAGTTTCACTACTTCAACCCTTTTAGTCAAGAAATCCACCGCTATGTACGCATTTTTTTGAAAAAAACGTGTTTTTCGCATTTTTTTAAGGGAAATGCGACTTGCGGTTAAATTGGCTACACAACCATTTTCAAATTCAATGCGGGCGTTAGAAATATCTGGAGTTTCACTGATAACGGAAACTCCCGAAGCATCGATTCGTTTGATAGGGGAATTCACTACGCTTAAAACAATATCAATATCGTGGATCATCAAATCCAATACGACTGATACATCCGTACCACGTGGATTGAATTCAGACAGTCGGTGGGCTTCAATAAATTTAGGAGATTCAATAGAACCCAAAACCGATTGAAAAGCAGGATTGAAACGCTCTACATGGCCTACTTGTCCAATAATACCAGCCTCTTTTGCTCGGTTGACAATGGTTTCTGCTTCCAGATCCGTTTTGGCCAAAGGCTTTTCGATAAAAATATGTTTTTTTGCCTCTAGGGCTTGTATTGCTAAGTCGTAATGGGATAGTGTAGGAGTAACGATATCAACAATGTCACAAGAATCAATCAATTCTTTAGCCGATTCAAAAAGCCGATAACCTGTGGATTCATGAACCTTTTGTGCTGTTTCTGGATTTGGGTCATAAAAACCGACCAATTCTAATATATCTGAATTGTTAATCACATTCAAATGAATTTTTCCCAGATGACCCGCACCCAAAACTCCAATTTTTTGCATTTTCATAGCTTAAATGATCTCAAAAATACAATCTAATTGTCAATTTTAAAGCAAACAACCTTATTTTTGTTGGGTATGAAAGACAATCCAAAATTTCAGGGATTACGCCGTCAATTGATCGCATTACTGGAATCGAAAGGAATCGATGACCCAAAAGTTCTTAAAGCAATTGGAAAGGTTCCCAGACATTTGTTTATGGATCCCAGTTTATTGAATTTATCGTATGAGGACAATGCTTATCCCATTGCTGCTGACCAAACGATTTCTCAACCCTATACAGTAGCTTTTCAAACTCAACTTTTACAATTGGAAAGCCAGCACAAAATCCTTGAAATTGGGACGGGTTCAGGCTATCAAACCGCCGTATTAATGGAAATGAGTTCTCAGGTTTATTCCATTGAGAGACAGCATATTCTATTTAAAAAAACCCAACGTTTATTTCGAGAACTTCGATTGCGTCCTAGGAAACTTATTTTTGGCGACGGCTATCAGGGCCTTCCCGAGGCAGCTCCTTTTGAACGTATTTTAGTGACTGCCGGTGCACCGGAGGTTCCCAAAGCCTTGTTGAGTCAATTGGCTGTTGGTGGTATATTGGTAATTCCTGTTGGAGTAAAAGTGCAAACTATGACACGATTTACAAAAACCTCCGAACGTAGTTTTGACAAAGAGCAATTTGGAAACTTTCGTTTTGTTCCTCTACTGGAAAATAAAAATTAAATTCCATTCATTTTTGAGTATATATTTTAATTAAATGAATACTTTCGAATCAATTTTCTGAAAAGATGGTGAAGTTTGAAAATACGGAAAAAGCGTACCGTTTAAAGAGTACAACAGAGTTGATAAAGGCTTATTATTTATTTAGACTGATAGCCAGTCCAATACTAGTTAAAATCTTGACGCAACTTGCATTAATGGCATTAAAACTACGACTTCCAGTTGTTCCTATTTTTAAGTTTTCGGTTTTTACTCAGTTTTGTGCGGGTTTGCAAAAAAACGATTCTTTGATCGTGGTTGAAAAATTAAAATCTTCGAATGTCCTTTCCTACATGCACTATGCTGCGGAAGGTCTAAAATCCGAAGAGGGTATGGATTTGGCGGTTGAAAAGACATTGGAAACCTTGTCTTTTTCTAAAGAAAGCGAAGCACTTCCTTTTACGGTATTCAAAGCCACTGCCTTAGGCGCTATCGATTTATTTGAAAAGAAAAGTGCTCAGTTGCCTTTTGATGAACAGGAAAAAAAGCAATGGAAACGGATTTTAGAACGAATTGAGATTTGTTGTAAACAAGCACAAAAATTAAAAGTGCGTTTGCTTATAGATGCGGAAGAGTCCTGGCTGCAACCGGCTATTGATAAGATTGCAGAGGATTTGATGGAACGATTCAATTTACAAACGCCACTTATTTTTACTACGGTCCAAATGTACCGAAAAGATCGGTTGGACTACCTTCAAGCACTCTATAAAAAAGCTGAAATCAGTGGATTTAAAATTGGAATTAAATTGGTTCGAGGTGCCTATATCGAAAAGGAAAGAGACCGTGCCTATGATAGGGGATATCCCTCTCCCATCTGTGATTCCAAACAGGCCACCGATAAGAACTTTGACTCGGCATTGGATTTCATTCTTCCTAGACTCGAAAAATGCAACCTTTTTATGGGTTCACACAATGAATCTAGTACCCTGCGAGTGGTGACTTGGATGAATCAAAATGGTATAGCCAATAGCGATCCCAATATTTGGTTTTCTCAACTTTATGGAATGGCCGATCACATATCTTTCAACTTAGCCGCTGAAGGATACCAGGTGGTTAAATACGTACCTTACGGACCTGTAAAAAAAGTAATTCCTTATTTGATTAGAAGAGCCGAAGAAAAAACTTCCGTAAGCGGGCAAACACCTAGAGAATTAAGTCTTATTGCTAAAGAGATTAAAAGAAGAAAACAGACCTAGGGAGTTTCGATTCGTAACAAAATTGCCGTTTTTTTACAGTTAGATATTTCTAAAAATGCTTCTTTAACGGATTCGATTTCAATATGATACAATCGACAAGAATCTTTTTGTGTATCACTCTTTGAAAAGTTTATGGATCCTTTTTTAATATAGTCCTGGATCAAACTTTCCGTTAGTTGTGGGTATTGATTTTGTATTTCCTTTGGGATAACGACTTCTTTTAGACTCAGGTTGCTTTTTACCCGAGCAGAGGGGGAGTAGTTGCAACTGGTTTTTTTTCCGTTGAGTATAAATGCTAAAAAGATCAACCCCACGGAAAACCCTCCTAGGTAATATCCTAATCTTTGTAATAATTTCATTTGTGCTGATTATGTATTGATGTTCTGTATGCTTCTAGAATTATTATCTCTAAAATCGA
>JAYNHN010000083.1:0-10273 GCA_038108035.1 Flavobacteriaceae bacterium | reverse complement strand
CCTGCAACCTCTTGAGCCGTAATCAAGTGCACTATTCAGTTATGCTACGAGGCCGATAGGACGATACACAACAAGCCTAAAAAGTTTCATGTTTTCAAAATCTATTTTTTATGATTGAACAGAATTTTGGCCTATTGTGGGTGCAAATATAACATCCTTTTCCGTAATACCTAAAGAATTTAACACTGTGTTTATTTTATAGGAATCTGTATTAGAGGTTTTTTTAATGGATCAAGATTTTATTTTAAAATTTTAACAAGATACCAAAGATCGTATTCTGAATAGAGAAAATAAATTTCTTCCTGAAATCCAAGTTCCACCATGAACTTATCATTCTTTTTGAAATAATAAACAATTAGAAACTTCCTTTTATTTGTTATGTAAAAAAAAGATGAATCATTTGTATAAATTGAATCTCCTGATCGAATATCTACCCTTAATATCTTATTAAAATTTCCTTTTTAGCTCCAATCCGATTTGTTTCTATTATTTTGACCGTTTTTTCTATTCCTTTTTGATCGATTGATAAAACTTACTTTTAACCATCAAAATTCATTTTTTTTCCAATTATTCTTCCAGAGATTTCTATTGATTTTAGTTTGAATGAAGTAGGGGGCACAAAAAGACAGTATACTTATTTGATAAAATTTGAATCGTTCCATTTATCGACTTTGAATCACTAATTACTTCTAAGAATTATTTTGTTACACACTCTATTATAGTTGAACACAATTACCTGTACTCATTTTTGAAATAGTGGGTTTAAACAAGATAATCTTTTGTAAAAACAAACAATCGAATTTGTAAAAAGAGGCACAACAAAATAAAGATTTATAAGGAAAAATCAATAGTTAAAACATGGAAAATGAACAAAATTTTCCTAAATTTGAAATATGAGTTATTTAATATTTAAGTTCGTTTCAGGGTTAAATAATATAAATAAGAAGCTAAACCATAAATTCATTAAATCACAGCTCGCTACCTTTTTAAATAGGTTCATTTTCATACGTTGTATGTTTTTTTCGAATAACGAACTTTTTAAATTTATTCTTTAATATGATGTCTGTTGTATTGAATTTTTTTTCGCTTCTTAATTCAGGCAGTAAATGATAAAAAAGATGTCCAAATTTACGTTTGCTTTTTTTCTTGGTCTAAGCTTATTAGATTTACAAGCTCAAGTTGAAAATCAAGAAGCGATTGAATTACTTGAAATTGCTGTCCAAAAAGTTTTTGATAAAGAATTTGATGAAGCACTGGTTTATTTTGAATTAGCGTTGACCAAGGATGTTGACAGTTTGTTGTCTCACAAAATTTATTTTGAAAGAGCGCAATTAAAAAGAAGGCAATTAAAAGATTTTAGTGGAGCATTGAAAGACTACACTAAATCAATCGAATTAAATGCTAGTTATATCCAAGCCTATGTGTATCGAGGTGTTTTACATCAAAGGAATTTAAAAAATTACGATGCTGCTTTAGAAGATTATACTAAGTCATTAGAACTGGATCCAAATTGTGGTGCGTGTCTTGTGCAATTGGGATATTTTGGAAAAAAAGTTTCTATTGATGATATGGTAGGGTACCTAGATAAAGCACTTGATGTAGGAGTTGATATGAATTTTGATGGAAAACTAGATGCTATTTACTATATATACAATCAATTGGCAGCGATCAAAAATTACCAAAAAGACTATTTGGGCGCAATTAGTTATTTCCAAAGAGCAATTGATGATTATCAGCCTCTTGATAATGATGGAGATGGGAAGGCAGATGACAACGATATAGTAGATAAATCCTATTTTTCGATTGCCAATATTTATTATGAGGATTTGGATAATATAGAAAAAGCACTCTATAATTTAGACAAAGCAATTGAAACCAACCCTAATAAAGATTACTACAAATTAAAAGCAAAAATAAAATACAACGATGGGGATGTTGAAGGTGCATTAGTTGAATATGAAAATGCAAAAAAGACACCTCCTAAGACTTATTACAATACAACCTATGACTCCAAAAAATATTATCCTTATATCGAACTCGATCGAGATTTGGACTCAATTGATTTACCCATTTCTTTAAATACACGAATTGAAGTAAATGATATTTTAGGTTTAGATACTACTAACGATCAGTTTTTTATGGCGATCGATTTTAGCGTTTTTTCAAAAATAAAACCTTTATTTTTAAACTATAAAAAAGATACAATTACGTTTTTTGATTTTGAAAAAGATCAAAAAATAGTACCCTTCTTTGTTGGTTCAGACAGGCTCAATGAAGAAAAAATAAAAAATGTAGGACTTGATGATATTAATATTACGGAAGAGGTGATTTATTCAGGATCAATTGAAACAGACTTTTTCCATAATTGGAACCTAAAAGAGTACCCCTTTGATACTCAGAAGCTTAAATTTCAAATAGTGACTAAAATTGACTCCAGTATTGTAAGGGTCAATCAATCCAATTTCTTCAAATCCAATTTCTCCAATGTACAAGGACTGAAAGAAGGATATAAAATAGACAAGATTATATTTGAAGAGAAATTCGTTGAACAATCTGACGAAGAAACATTTTTTCCCGGTTTTATAAGAAAAGCAGTTTTTCCCGTAGCGAACTATAGCATCGTAATTTCGAGATCAGGTGGTTGGTTATTTGTGAAACTATTTTTGGGTTCTTTTTTAGCCTTTTTAATATCATGGATTGTATTTTTAATACCGGAAGTGGAATTTGATTCGAGAATTAGTTTAACAGTTGGGGGAATTTTCGGTGCGATTAGTAACCGGTACTTTGTGGATTCAACGATCCCACCCGTTCAGGTATTAACCAAAGCAGATTTAATAAACAATATGATATTGGCCTTACTCATATTGAATGTATTTATTGTTATTATTCAGCGAAATGATAAAATTAATTTTGGAATATTGGAACAAAATAAATTTGCAATGATATTTACAGGGATTGCTTTTGTAGTTATGAATACCATTATAGTTTTTTGGTAATCTTTTTCAAATTTTCATATCGATTCTCTTCAATTTTCGAATTCCGTTATGTTTATCGTTTTCAATTCAGGATGGACTGTTTTAAGTAAAAATCTTAATAATACTATCATTTTTAAGTGGTTAAAATCAAAGGGAAACACCAAAATAAAAAACATTCTTTTATTCATTTTTTTGTACCTGAAAATTCTAAAAAAGTAGTGTGAATTCATTTTAAATCTATTTGGATTTTATTATTAAAATAGCCGTATCTTTCGAAACTTATACTTATGGATTATTTAGGGATTATTTTTGGGTTGTATTTGTTGGTTATCGGAGGAGATTGGCTCTTGAAATCGGCGGTTTCTATTTCTTTGAAATTTAATATTCCAAAGATAGTTATTGGGATGACAGTCGTTTCTTTTGCTACCTCTGCCCCGGAATTAATCGTAAGTGTCAAATCCGCCTTACAAGGGTATCCAGATTTAGCCTTGGGAAATGTTCTAGGCTCCAACATTGCAAATTTAGCCTTGGTATTGGGTACGGTGATTTTGATCTCTCCCATCCAAGTGACGGATAGCTTTTATAAATTAGATTGGCCAATTATGATAGTATCTTCAATCTTATTTTATCTGTTTATTTTAAACGATGGTATTTTATCTCAAATAGAAGGTGGGTTTTTGTTTGTTATGCTGATTTGTTTTTTGATTTTCTTACTTTTTTTCCAGCAAAAAGCCGTTTTGGAAGAAGTAGAAGAATCTTTAACCACTTCGTTGGCTTTCTCTAAAGTGTTTTTTTTCTTGATATTTGGAGGACTCTTTTTGTGGTTGGGTTCTGAAGTATTGATCAAAGGAGCTGTTGGTTTGGCAACATCGTGGGGAGTGAGCGAGCGGATTATCAGTATTTCAATTGTTTCTGTTGGGACGAGTATTCCTGAATTGTCAGCATCTGTGATTGCAATACTAAAAAAGGAAAAGGCTCTTTCAATTGGAAACCTAATTGGATCCAATATTTTCAATGTATTGGCAGTCATGGGGATTACCGCATTGGTTCATCCGATTCAGATGATGGATCAAGATTTGCTCAACATAGATTTTCTTTGGATGCTTTTTGTTTCCTTTTTGATTCTACCACTGGTTTTTTTTCCTTCTAAGATGAAGCTAGGTACTTGGGAAGGATTTGTATTACTGGGCTTGTATGGTTTATTCCTTTTTAAAATGTTTAATTAAAAAAAAACACCCTAAAGTATTACTCTAGGATGTTTCAGTCAAATTGATTTATTGAAAATCAATACTATACATTGGCAGACTTTACTGTTTTAATGATACGAGCTGCAATTTTGTAAGGATCTCCATTGGATGAAGGTCTGCGATCTTCCAACCATCCTTTCCAGCCTCTTTCAACTGTTAAGATGGGAATACGAATTGACGCTCCACGGTCGGATACACCGTAACTAAATTCGTCGATAGATTGGGTTTCGTGTTTTCCTGTTAAACGTTGTTCGTTATGAGCTCCGTAGACTTCTATATGTTCTTTAACAACTGGTCGGAAAGCTTCACAAATGGTCTCATAGGTTTCTTTTGAACCACACGTTCTCAAAACTTCGTTGGAGAAGTTCGCATGCATACCCGAACCATTCCAGTCTGTATCGCCCAAGGGCTTTGGATGCCACACAATGGCCAATCCATATTTTTCACCAAGACGTTCCAGTAAATATCTAGAAACCCACATTTCATCACCAGCCTGTTTCGCGCCTTTGGCAAAACATTGATATTCCCACTGACCTGATGCTACTTCGGCGTTGATACCCTCTACATTGATACCAGCTTCTAAACATTGGTCTAAATGTTCTTCAATCATTTCTCGGCCGAAGGCGTTTTTGGCTCCTACTGAGCAATAAAATTGACCTTGAGGTGTTTGGTCTTTCGGAAAACCAAACGGTAAATTTGTTTCTGGATCCCAAAGGAAATATTCTTGTTCAAATCCAAACCAAAAGTCATTATCATCATCCTCAATAGTTGCTCTACCATTGGTTTCGTGAGCGGAACCATCTGCATTTAAAACCTCGCTCATAACCAACCATCCGTTTTTTCGATCGGGATCCTCATAAAGGGCTACAGGTTTCAATAAACAGTCAGAAGAATTACCTTCTGCTTGAAGGGTTGAAGAACCGTCAAAAGACCACATGGGACAATCATCCAAAGTTCCTTTGAAATCAGTTACAATTTTTGTTTTACTACGAAGACTGGCCGTTGGTTTGTATCCATCCAACCAAATATACTCTAGCTTAGATTTACTCATGTTTGAAATATTTTTTACAAAAATAAAATTTTATGACACCCCCCTTTAAAAGAATGAAACAAAGAAATCAACAATATTAAATTTTTATCAACCCCCAATTATTTTGGGGGTATAATTTAATTTTATTCATTTTTTTTTACCATATTAAGGAATTCTTCAATATTAGCTATATTTGAATTCGCATTTTTAATTCAATTTTTTTATGGAAACGTCCCGAAAACATAACATCAACAGACTGCTATCCCAAATGGAATCGGATTCAGATCTAAAAAGAAAATCCAATGAATACGCTTCCAATGTATTCAATACTCATAAATTAAAACAATACCTTAGTGAAAAGGCATTTGATCAAATGCAACAATCTATTGAAAAGAATGTTCAGATAAATTTGAACTTATCCGATCAGATAGCGGCTGCTATGAAAGCCTGGGCATTATCTAAAGGAGCCACTCATTTTACGCATTGGTTCCAACCCTTGACCGGGTCAACGGCAGAAAAACACGATTCTTTTTTTGATTTGGATGATCAGGGTATCCGCATCGAAAAATTTGAAGGATCTCAACTTGCTAAGCAAGCCCCTGATGCCTCAAATTTTCCAAGTGGTGGGGTCCGTGATACATTTGAAGCCCGGGGGTACACAATTTGGGATCCTGGCTCTCCAGCTTTTATCTATGAAAACACGCTTTGCATTCCTACAACTTTTGTTTCATTTACCGGCGAATCTTTGGATTATAAGACGCCTTTGATACGATCTTTAGATCAGTTGGATAAAACTGCAACCGAGGTGAGCAAGTTATTTGATAAAAATGTAACCAAAGTCAATGCAACACTTGGATGGGAGCAGGAGTTTTTTTTGATCGACAAAAGCTTGGCTCAAAGTCGTCCTGATTTATTATTAACTGGAAGAACATTACTGGGACATACTCCATCTAAAGGGCAAAATTTTAACGATCATTATTTTGGTTCAATACCCAACCGTGTCAATCGGTTTTTAGATGAATTGGAGCAGGAGTCTATACTACTTGGAATTCCAGTCAAAACCCGTCACAATGAATTGGCTCCCAGTCAGTATGAATTGGCTCCTATTTTTGAAATCGCGAATTTAGCGGTCGATCACAATGCACTTTTGATGGATCTTATGAATAAGGTGGCAGCCCAGCATAATTTTGAGGTGCTTTTTCATGAAAAGCCTTTTGAAAACATATATGGTTCGGGTAAGCACAGCAACTGGTCTTTAAGAACAAATACGGGTGTGAATCTTTTAAGTCCTGGAAAAACTCCGATGAACAACCTCCAATTTTTGTCATTTTTTGTCAATACCATCGCAGCAATTTTAAATCACGAAGCACTGCTCAGAGCCTCTTCAGTTTCTGCTAGTAATGATTTGAGAATTGGAACGAACGAAGCTCCTCCAGCTATATTATCCATTTTTATCGGTAAACACTTAATGCAAGTGCTGGAAGATTTAGAAAATGTTTCTAAGGGGAAGCTGTCTCCTCAAGAAAAAACAGATCTAAAATTAAATGTAATCGGCAAAATTCCACAAATTCTTTTGGACAACACAGATCGAAATCGTACTTCACCTTTTGCATTTACCGGGGATAAATTTGAATTTCGTACAGTGGGTTCCAAAGCCAATTGTGCAAAACCAATCACAGTACTTAATTCTATTGTGGCTCAACAACTCAATGTTTTTAAACAAACAGTCGATTCATTGATCGAGTTGAAAGACATGAAAAAAGATGATGCTATTTTTAATACTTTAAGAGAAACCATTACGTCTATTAAAGACGTTTTCTTCCAGGGAGACAATCAAGATGACCAATGGAAAACACTGGCTAAAAAAAGAGGCTTAAGTGATTTTAAAAATACCCCAGAGGCGCTACCAGCTTATATTAGTGAATCCTCAATTGCTCTTTTCGAAGAACTGAATGTATTTTCTAAAAATGAATTAAAGACCCGTTATCATTTGGATCTTCAAGAGTATTGTTCTACTGTTCAAATCGAATCAAGAACATTGGGGGATATCGTTCAAAATCATATTATTCCTACAGCGGTTCAATACCAGAATCGCTTGGTCAATAATGTTTGTGGAATTAAAGAAATTTATGAGGAAGACTTTAAAGATTTGGCAAAAGAGCAAATGGAAATTATTGAACAATTGTCAAAACACATTGCATCCATCACCAAGGAGGTTTACGAGATGAAAGTACTTCGGAAAAAAGTGAAATCAATTAAGGACTTACATCCAAAAGCTCTTGCCTACTGCAATGAAATACTTCCTTTTTTAGGAAGAATAAGATACCATTGTGACCAATTAGAATTGATTGTTGATGATGCGTTATGGCCTTTGGTGAAATATAGAGAAATGTTGTTTATCCGTTAATAAATAAATCGTTGTGGTCGTTATCAATTTTTACAAAAACTCTAATTTTGTTTAAAATCATTCTATGTCCACCCGATACAGTAAAAGAGGAGTTTCAGCCCAAAAAGAAGATGTTCACAATGCGATAAAAAGCATAGACAAGGGATTGTATCCCAAAGCATTCTGTAAAATTATTCCTGACTATATTGCCGGGAGTAAAGAACATGCGGTCGTTATGCATGCTGATGGAGCAGGAACCAAATCAGCACTTGCGTATATGTATTGGAAGGAAACGGGCGATGTGTCTGTTTGGAAGGGTATTGCCCAAGATGCGCTTATCATGAATATTGATGATCTGCTTTGTGTGGGGGTTACCAATCATATTTTGCTTTCATCGACTATCGGGCGAAATAAGAATCATATTCCAGGAGAAGTAATTGCAGCAATTATTGAAGGAACAGAGGAACTTTTGCAGACGTTAAATGGCTGGGGGATTTCTATTTATAGTACCGGGGGAGAAACGGCAGATGTGGGAGATTTGGTACGAACCATTATTGTAGATTCAACGGTAACTGCACGTATAGCAAGAAATGACATTATTAATAATGCCAATATAAAAGAGGGAAATGTAATTGTAGGACTTTCGTCTTCTGGAAAAGCTACTTACGAGTCCGATTACAACGGGGGTATGGGAAGTAACGGTCTTACCTCGGCACGTCACGATGTTTTTAATAAGGAGTTGGCTTTAAAATTTCCGGAAAGCTTTGATCCCAAAGTCCCTGAAAATTTAGTGTACTCCGGATCAAAATCCTTAACGGATACTTTAGATGGTGTTCCTTTGGATGTGGGTAAGCTAGTTTTATCGCCCACCAGGACTTATGCACCGGTTATCCAAAAAATTTTTAAAACCATTGGGCGAACTGCAATCAATGGAATGGTTCATTGCAGTGGGGGAGCTCAAACTAAAATTTTGCATTTTGTTGATGCTCTTCATATTATTAAGGACAACTTGTTTCCTGTACCTCCTTTATTCGAAATGATTCAAAAAGAATCCGGGGCATCCGGAAGAGAAATGTATCAGGTTTTTAATATGGGACACCGAATGGAATTGTATGTAGCACCTGAAGCAGCTCCGGAAATCATTTCTATTTCAAAATCGTTTGATATAGAGGCTCAAATTGTGGGTAGGGTAGAGTCTGCCAAAGAAAAAAAATTAACGCTTAAGACTCCTTATGGTACGTTTGAATACAATTGATGTATCTTTAGATTATGAAACACTTTTTGCTAGCCATTATATTTTTGTCAGCCCCCTTAGTTGCTCAAAAAAAAGGTAAAATAAATCAGGAAACTCAGACTAAAATGCAATGGTTTAAAGATGCGAAGCTGGGTATTTTTATTCATTGGGGGATATATGCAGTCAACGGAATCAGCGAATCGTGGTCTTTTTATAACAATTACCTTTCATATGAAGATTATTTAAAGCAAGCCTCTCAATTTACTGCTAAGAATTATGACCCAAACAATTGGGCTCAATTGATCCGTCATAGTGGAGCCAAATATGCGGTTATAACTACCAAACATCACGATGGTTTTGCTCTTTGGGAAACGAAGTTTGGAAATCTCAATGCCGTAAATAATAGTCCCGCGAAAAGAGATTTAATTGCTCCATTTGTAAAAGCATTGCGAAAAGAAAACTTAAAAGTGGGTCTGTATTTTTCACTACCCGATTGGTCTTTTGAGGACTACACCCACCATACTCGAAAATTGATCCGTTACCAAATTGAAGAGGACCCCAGAAGATGGCAACGTTTTATTGACTACAACATCGGTCAAATGGGCGAGCTAAAAAAAAGTTTTAACCCAGATTTATGGTGGTTTGATGGAGATTGGGAACACAATAATCGAGAATGGGGAATTCCAGAAATAAAAGCAAAACTCGTAGAAAAGAGTTCTCATGTTATTTTTAATTCACGGTTGAATGGACAAGGAGATTATGCAACTCCTGAAATTGGATTACCAGTTTACCAACCCAAAGATCCTTATTGGGAATTATGCATGACAATGAACGATTCGTGGGGTTTTCAGGAAAATGATACCAACTATAAAACCCCTCAGCAAATAATTGACATTTTCGTTGATTGTATTTCCAAAGGGGGAAATCTACTGTTGGATATTGGACCCAAAGCGGATGGAACGATCCCGGAGGAACAAGTCAAAATATTGAATGCCCTAGGAGAATGGACCCGTAAACACAAAGAGGCAATATATGATGTAAAATCAGGTATTGCTTATGAACACTTTTACGGACCTACTTCTCTTTCGAAAGACGAAACGATTTTGTATCTTTATTTAAGGGATATCCCAAAAGATGGAAAAATTGCTTTAAAGGGAATTAGAAATAAGATCAATCGAATTTATGTAGTTGGTAATGGGCTAATGTTGAATCACCAAGTATTGAGTAAGCCGTATTGGAGTAGTTATCCCGGATTGGTTTACATTGATATCCCTAAATCAAGTTTGGACAAATACCATACAGTGGTAGCGATTCTTTTGGATGGAAAGTTAAAATTGTATAAGGAAAAACAAGGTGCGGTAGAAAGCAACTAATGTTTTAATATTTTGAAAATAATATTGT
>JAYNHN010000082.1:4408-10338 GCA_038108035.1 Flavobacteriaceae bacterium | reverse complement strand
TCCATTTCGGCATTCTGAAATTTAGAAGCGCTTATAACGGAACGCATTGAAACTGTACTCGGTTTTTGGTTGGGAACTTCAATTCCGATTGTACCTTTTCCCGGAATGGGGGCTATAATTCGAATCCCTAGAGCAGAAAGTGAAAGGGCAATATCGTCCTCTAAATTTTTAATTTTAGAGATTCGAATTCCTGCCTCTGGGACAATCTCATAAAGTGTTACAGTGGGACCGATGGTGGCTTTAATATTAGCAATCCCTATTTTATAATTGTTCAGGGTCTCAACAATTTTGTTTTTGTTGATTTCCAACTCTTCTTGATTGATGGTAATACCACTATCGCCATAATCTTTAAGAAGATCCAAATTAGGTCTTCTGTAATTACTCAGTTCCAAAGTAGGATCAAAAAACCCTTGTTTTTCCACTAACTTCTTGGCTAATTTTGCATCTACTGTATCTTCTTCTTCAATTGTTTTAATCTCCATGGTTAGAGAAGGTTCGTTCGATTCTTCTTTAGGGGGCTGAATCGTAAACGATTTCTTTGGGATTGAAGTAGGATTTTGAATGATTTCGTCCTGTGTTTTAGTATCAGGAGTCTTTGTATTTTTTAAATCAAAGTCTAAAGAAGTTTCTGGAACCTTTTCGATCTGTTCATCTTGCTGAGCGTTTTTTTGCTTTCTAACCTTTTCCAACCATAATTGGAATCGTTCCGGAGTCCATTCCAGTTCAATAACGATAAAACATAATAGAATAAAAATCAAAACACCCAAGAGTCCAATTCTCCCAATATAAGCCGTCAAAAAAGCATTCATTTCATACCCGATAATTCCTGATAAAATGGGAGACTCAACCCAGAAATAACCTAAGCTTACACTAAGCCAAAGTAAGTGCGCCAAACCCCAAGACCAAATTGATAAAAATCCCTCCGGACGAGCACGAAAAAAAAGTTTGTAGCCTGAAATACCAAATAGATAACAAAATAAAAACGCAGCGAGACCCACACCTTTATACATAAAAAAATGACTGACATAGGCTCCTAGTTTGTTGAGTAAATTTTTTGAGACTACGGATCTGTCGGTCAAGGATCCAAGGGTGCTAAAATCAGCACGCCAATTGAGCAAATAAGATATGAAGGAAATTAATAGAAGGAGTCCAATTAAAAAAAGAGCGCCACCCAGTATGACCTCTTGTTGGCGTTTCTTTTTTTGATCAATTTCTTTGGGTTTTTGTTTTTTCGACATCTCTACTCGATCTTCAGCAAAAATACAAAAAATCGAACGGAAAAAAGTGACAAAATTTCTAGCCTTTATTTAGGGTTTCAAACTATTAACTTTTAGTTTACAAGGTTTTTAGGTATATAATTAGAATCAATTTAACTATTTGTAAATCCAATTAAATTGATAACTTCGTTTAGATATTGATTTGTAATTTAGTAAAAAATAATCGACTAATGGAACATTTTAAAAACACAAACGGCTCTGCTGGAAAGTGTCCTTTTTCAAGTGAAATAGTGAAACAGGGTGCCGGTGGAGGAACAAGAAACCATGATTGGTGGCCCAACCAATTAAACATGAACATTTTACGTCAGCATTCCAATAAATCCAATCCCATGGGAGCTGATTTTGATTATGCAGAAGCCTTTAAAAACATTGATTACGATGCACTAAAAAATGATCTAAATGAGTTGATGACGACTTCTCAAGAATGGTGGCCTGCAGATTATGGACATTATGGACCTTTTATGATTCGAATGGCCTGGCACAGCGCAGGTACCTATCGTATAGCAGACGGACGTGGAGGTGCCGGAGCAGGAACTCAACGGTTTGCTCCATTAAATAGCTGGCCGGATAATGCCAATTTAGACAAAGCACGTTTGCTTCTTTGGCCCATAAAGCAAAAATATGGAGCTCAGATTTCTTGGGCTGATCTAATGATTTTGGCTGGGAATTGTGCATTGGAATCCATGGGTTTCAAAACCTTTGGTTTTGGTGGTGGACGTGAAGACGTTTGGGAAGCCGAAGAAGATATTTATTGGGGTGTAGAAGGAGAATGGCTCGGTGATGAACGCTACACACAAGAGCGTGAATTAGAAAATCCATTGGCTGCTGTTCAGATGGGGCTCATCTATGTAAATCCGGAAGGACCCAACGGAAAACCTGATCCCAAAGCTTCAGCAATTGATATACGTGAAACCTTTGGTCGGATGGCTATGAATGACGAAGAAACGGTAGCACTGATCGCCGGAGGTCATACCTTTGGTAAAACCCATGGAGCAGCTAATCCGGATCAATATGTTAGTGCTGAGCCTGCCGGAGCAACTATTGAAGAACAAGGCTTGGGCTGGAAAAACACTTTTGGAAGTGGTCACGGAGCGGATACGATTACCAGTGGATTGGAGGGTGCTTGGACCACTACTCCAACCAAATGGAGTAACAACTATTTTGAAAATCTATTTGGTTACGACTGGGAATTAACCAAGAGCCCTGCAGGAGCTTTTCAATGGAAGCCTAAAGACAATAAAGGGTTAGGTACTGTTCCCGATGCAAACGATTAGTCGAAGTCACACACTCCCATCATGTTGACTACAGATATTGCCCTTCGAGAAGATCCGATTTATGAAAAGATCTCCAGAAGATTTTATGAAAACCCGAAGGAGTTCGAGGATGCATTTGCTAGAGCTTGGTTCAAACTTACCCATAGAGATATGGGGCCTCGAGCACTTTATTTAGGACCTGAAGTTCCTTCTGAAGTATTGATATGGCAAGATCCTATTCCAGAAGCTACTGAGATCGCTTTAAATTCAACAGCTATTGAACAACTTAAAGAAAAAATTTTAAATTCAGGATTAAGTATTTCAGAATTGGTTTCAACAGCATGGTCATCGGCGTCTACTTTTAGAGGTTCTGACAAACGAGGAGGTGCTAACGGAGGAAGAATCCGACTGGCTCCTCAAAAAAATTGGGAAGCAAATAATCCCGTACAGTTGGAAAAAGTTCTTTCCGTTTTGGAGTCGATTCAAAAAGAATTTAACAATGCATCAACAGGATCCAAAGTCTCTATCGCGGATTTAGTTGTTTTGGGAGGTTCGGTTGCCATTGAAAAAGCAGCAAAGACTTCAGGATATGAAATTGAAGTTCCTTTTAGTCCTGGTAGAACCGATGCTAATCAAGATCATACTGATGTTGAGTCTTTTAAGGCTTTAGAACCCAATGCGGACGGTTTCCGAAATTTTATTCGAAACAAATATTCTGCATCCGAAGAGGAGTTGTTGATTGATAAAGCTCAACTTTTAACACTGACTGCACCTGAAATGACTGCACTGATCGGTGGGCTTCGTGTGTTGGACACTAATTACGATCATTCCAAAAATGGTGTATTTACGGACAAACCGGGAACTCTATCTAATGATTTCTTTGTGAATCTATTAGATCTCGGTACCACTTGGAGCGCTACTTCTGATTCTGAGGAGGTTTTTGAAGGTAGAGATCGAGTATCCGGATCTTTAAAGTGGACTGGAACTCGAACAGATTTGATTTTTGGTTCCAATTCAGAACTTAGAGCAATCGCTGAAGTATATGGTTGTAGTGATGGTGAAGATAAATTCATTCATGATTTCGTAGCAGCTTGGACGAAAGTGATGAACTTAGATCGATTTGATCTTGCTTAAGATATTTTGTCTTTAAACAAAGGCATCCTTGATCGGATGCCTTTTTTTTATAAAATGTTCTTTTCTTTTTCTTTAAGAGCTTTGATTTTGATATTCAAAGCGGCATACAATAAGGTCATAAAAGGACTCAGCCAATTAAAAATGGCGTATATAAAATATTCACCAACTCCTACACCCAGAACACCGGATTGGTAGGCACCACAGGTATTCCATGGGATTAAAACCGAGGTAACCGTTCCAGAATCTTCTAGTGTACGACTCAGATTTTCTGGTGCCAATTTGCGTTCCCGATAGGCTTTGGAAAACATTTTTCCTGGAATCACAATGGATAAATACTGATCGGAAGCAGTCAGGTTGATAGCTAAACAGGAGGCAACGGTACTGGCAAAAAGTTGAAAGGTGGTTTGCGCCCAATTCAACAGTGCTTCACTGATTCGTTCCAAAGCACCAATAGCATCCATTACCCCACCAAAAACCATCGCGCAAATAATAAGCCAAATCGTACCCAGCATGCCTTCCATTCCTCCTGAGGTAAATAAATCATTCAGTAGAGAATTAGAGGTTGTTATCTCAGTTGACACTGTAATGGAGTCCACTATGGCTCGGTAGGCAGTAGTAGGGGTAAGAGTTGAGACTTGAGCTATCTCTTCGAGGATAGAAGGCTGAAAGATAAGAGCAAAGCCACCTCCAAGAAGGGTTCCGATGAGTAATGCAATCAACGGAGGACTTTTTTTAACGATCAAAAAGATAACGGTAGCAGGAACCAAAAAGAGCCAAAGATTAATATTGAATTTATTTTCGATGGCTCCCAAAAGGGATTCAGTATCGGCTGTACCCGAAGTATTCTGAGTAAAACTAAGAATAAAAAAGACGATTAGAGTTAGCAAAATACTGGGAACTGTGGTTAAGGTCATATAGCGAATATGAGAAAACAATTCTCCTCCTGCCATTGCGGGTGCTAAATTGGTGGTATCGGAAAGGGGCGATAGTTTGTCCCCAAAATAAGCTCCTGAAATCACTGCCCCGGCGACCATACCCACCGGAATACCCAACACTTTTCCGATTCCAATAAGGGCAATACCTACGGTTGCAGAAGTGGTCCAACTACTTCCGGTTGCGATGGAAATAATGGCACAAATAAGGATGCAGGCCGGTAAAAAAATACTGGGGTGTAAAATTTGCAAACCGTAATAGATCATCGCTGGTATAATTCCACTGATTAACCAAGTACCCGCTAGAGCACCTACAAAAAGCAAGATCAGCAAAGCACCCGTGACCGATTGTAAATTTTCAGCTACTTTTTGAATCATTTCATTATAGCCAATCTTTTGTTTAAAACCTATAATGGCGGCAACGGCAGCTCCCAAAAGTAACATGAATTGGTTGGAACCACTCAGAGCATCGTCCCCATAGATTAGAACATTGTAGGATAATAAGATAACAAGTACGACAATGGGTATTAGGGCGGTTTCGAGAGAAAGGTTTTTATTTTTCAAAAGTTTAGTATATGATAGAATACAATTTTAATCATTTTAATTCAAATGATTCCTATGTTTTGTTAGGAAGCCAAGTATTTCTTACAAAGTACGATGAGACCGGAACTAATATCTAAAGGCAAAAAGTAAAAATCACTTCGATATCTTAATTTTTCTATAAGATGTAAAACTTTCTCTTGGTGGCCATCAGGCCAGTCTCTTTGATGGTTGATATCATCAACCACATAAAAGCCACCTGGCTTAACCATATCTAGAACGGCATCCAATACAATAAATTTCCCTACCCAGGTATCGGCAAAAATTAAATCAAATTGGGTACCTTGATTTTCCTCTACCCATTGTTGAGCATCTTGGTGAACTAAATTAATACGTGAATCTGATTGAAAATGTTTTAGGGCTATATCCAAATATTTTTTTTCATTTTCTATAGAGACAAGTTTTCCATTGGGATGGAGTCCATCGATCATCCAAGCAAGTGATAATCCAGTACCGGTTCCCAATTCAAGAAAAGTTCCCTCTTTTTTAGAGTGAATTAATAGTCGTAATAAAATTCCGACTTCATCATCCGATATCATTGTAAAATGAATTTTCTGAGAATGTTCTAAAATGGAGTCGTAATGTATAGGCTTAAGATTTGAAATTGGTTTCACAAGTTGAAGGTTAGTTGGTTTTTGGTACATAAAAAAGATTTATATAATCCATCCGTATGTGATGTTTTTGATTCGGCAGTGTTTTTTAGTTCTTATAAATCTTAAATAGCTGTAATTTAT
>JAYNHN010000082.1:536-4398 GCA_038108035.1 Flavobacteriaceae bacterium | reverse complement strand
CCCAATTGCATCCCCCATTTCTGACCTATGAGCATGCTCTCCTGTGCAATTAGAGGTGCTTTTTCAGCAAAAATTTTGCCTGCGTCCGTTTGATAGAAATCAACAATATGCTTCAATTCTTCTTCCGTTAAATGTTTTTGATAAACAGGAGTTAGTTGATCTAGCAGCTGCGAAAATGACGCTTCAATATAGGTTTCAATATCTATCCACTTTGCCTCCGATATTTCGGGCATTTGAGTTTTCAGTTGACTTTTCATTTGATCAATACTCGCTTTAAAAACTTTTGCAGTTCCAGATACTTGGATCATTTGATCTAAAGTGGTCTGATAACTATTGGAGGATTGAGCAATTAATGGAGTTGAAAATAAAAAGAATATAAAAAGTGATTTTTTCATGGTTGTTTTTAAAATTGTAAAGAAATTCCCAAACCATTTGAATTAATTTTAGGTTTCCATCGAGCAATCGTTTTCTTTTCAAGACCTTTATTGTAACTTAGGATAGCTTTCTTTTTTTGATTGTTTGCAGACAGGGTGAAAATAACACTGAGCAGGGTCGTCCCGATACTGGTAGCAATTAATCCTCCGGGGGTCGGTCGATCCATATCTCTAGTGACTACTGCGATGGCTGTTCCCAAGGCAATAGCTCCTGATCCGAATGCAATTGTATTATAGGTTCGGGAGGTTTTCCAGTGATCAAATGCTACCAGGTTACGAGAGAATAAGCTATGTACTTCTTCCTGGACTAGTCTTCGATCATCTTCGTAATACTCATAGCCGGTTAGACCTAAAAAAACAGTCATTTCTTGTGAGAATCCAATCCTTGAGTTCAAGAGAATTAAAATAAACAATAAAAGAAAAAGGTAGTTTTTCATGACTTAAAAATTTTAGAATTAATCAATAAAGGGTATGATTCTAACTTTGAAAATAAAGCCTTAAAAAAGTTTAAAAAAGAGGGAAGATTCGTAGTTTTTATCATTGGGATCAAGATTTGGTTTAATAAAAGTATAAAAAATAAATTAAAAACAAGACAAAGAAGGGATGTAGGTTAGAAACATTTGTATTTTTGAAAACTAAAGAAATAAAGAATTTGATATGAGTACATTTGATGTTGCTATAATAGGATCAGGACCTGGGGGATATGTTGCAGCTATTCGCTGTGCCCAATTGGGGTTCAAAACTGCCATAATAGAAAAGTACAATACACTGGGTGGAACTTGTCTAAATGTAGGTTGTATCCCTTCTAAATCCTTGTTGGATTCCTCCCATCACTATGAAGATGCTCAAAAACACTTTACAGAGCATGGCATAGAAATTCAGGGCGAGATCAAATTGAATTTTGGTCAAATGATTGATCGAAAAGCAGCCGTAGTAGACCAAACCACTAAAGGGATCGATTATTTGATGAAAAAGAATAATATTGAAGTTTTTCAGGGTATGGGTAGCTTTGTAGATGCGACTCATATTAAAATAGAAGGGAAAGAAACACAAAGTATTGAAGCAAAGCACACCATTATTGCAACGGGATCAAAACCAGGGAGTTTACCTTTCATCAATCTGGATAAAGAGCGTGTGATTACCTCTACGGAAGCTTTAAAATTAAAAGAGATCCCAAAGCACCTTATCGTAATTGGTGGAGGAGTTATTGGTTTGGAGTTGGGTCAGGTATATCGCCGTTTAGGAGCAGAGGTTTCTGTGATCGAATATGCAGACCGAATTACCCCCATTATGGACGCAGGCTTATCAAAAGAATTGATGAAAGTCATGAAAAAACAGGGAGTGAAATTTTTCCTTTCTCATGGAGTAAACAAGGTTGAACGTAAAGGAGAGATATTAGCTGTTACCGCTACCGATAAAAAAGGATCTGAAGTACAATTTGAAGGTGATTATTGTTTAGTCTCTGTGGGAAGAAAACCCTATACAGAAGGACTTAATGTTGCTGCTGCAGGAGTTCAGCTTAACGAAAGAGGACAAGTGGCGGTAAATGATCATTTACAAACTTCAGCGTCCAATATATATGCCATTGGTGATGTGGTTCAGGGAGCTATGCTGGCTCATAAAGCAGAAGAAGAAGGTGTTCTGGTTGCTGAATATTTAGCAGGTCAAAAACCCCACATTGATTATAATTTAATTCCCAACGTTATTTACACCTGGCCTGAAGTTGCCTCCGTGGGAAAAACGGAGGAACAATTAAAAAAATCAGGGATTGCTTATAAAAGTGGCCAATTTCCCATGCGGGCATTGGGTAGAGCCAGAGCAAGTATGGATACCGATGGATTTGTCAAAATCTTGGCAGATGCCAATACAGATGAGGTTTTGGGTGTGCATATGATTGGAGCACGTGCTGCTGATTTGATTGCAGAAGCTGTGACAGCGATGGAGTTTAGAGCTTCCGCAGAAGACATTGCGAGAATGAGCCATTCACATCCTACCTATGCAGAGGCAGTAAAAGAAGCCGCTCTAGCAGCAACCGAAAATAGAGCGTTACATGTTTAAGCCTTGTTCTAGGATTCAATAAAATAAGAGTAATTATGGGGTTAATTTTCCATCCATTTTTGCTAATTCGTGACTTCTTTTTTTGACAAAACTTGGATTAAAATATAACGATACTTTCCAATATCTTGAGGAGCTGGATTCCTTTCTAAAATGTTTACGTCTAAATCATAAATGTATCCGGGAACAAACTCAAAGCCTTCAATCTCGTCATAAAAAAGAGACCAATTTTCAGTACCAATCGCATCTCCCTCTTGAACGAGATAGCATTTTTGTTCAATAAAGCCGATGCAATTTTCAGTGTAATGATTTACTCGAATTAGCGTCCCTTCTGGAATAATTGGGTCATCCTCAATTTTTGAAGTACAGGTCATAAGAAATAATGAAGAAAATAGGGAGAGGAGAAAGTAGGTTTTCATGGATTTAATTTTTTAAAGTCTTTTACAAAAACAATGCCAATACATCCAGCCAAAAACAAAATCAACCCCAATACGGTCTCTCCAAGGCTAAGTTGGTGTGCAAAAAATTTATATAATCCCCAGCCCGTAATACTTCCATATAAAATAAAATAATGGACGATATATAATACTAAAGTATTCGTGCCTAAGAACCTCCAGAGTTTATTTTGAAATCCACTTTGAAAAAGCATGAAAAAGGACAGCAATAAGAAGAAATCACCCAAACGAATAAAAAGAAAGTTGTTTTGTGCAACTTGCTTAAAAAGAGAGAGGTTTAACACAATTCCTAGTGAATTCAATAGCATAGAAGATGCAAAAATCAATAACAGACCAAGCAGGGTAGAGGGAAGAATCCACGTTTTATACGTGGCGTATCTACTATTAAAAAAGAAAGCTAAACTCGAGCCGATAAAAACATATCCTAACCAAGGAAGAAGATAAAAAACACCTCCATACCCTTTGATTAAATAGGCAGCTAAAAATTTAGGGAGTGAATCTAAATTGAGTTGACTGTAGGCAGGTTCTAGAAGAAATAGGATCAATCCAAAAGTTAAAAAAATCCAAGCAAGGTGATTTTTCAAAAAACGAAGTCCAGTATAAAACAAGAGGATGAAACCGATAGACAGACCAATAATATGAAGCACATCGGGCTGAGTAAAAGAGTCATTAAATGAACCCCACAATAGCGAGGGTAAATTTAATCGAAGGAGATAGCCCCAGATCAAAAGCTCAACCCCTCTTTTAATCCCTTTTTTAATTCTTGGATTTAGCCCTTCTTTTTCTTCCTTTAAGAGTAAAAAGGTAAAAATCCAACCTGTAATGGTAAAAAAAATAGGAGCTGTAAAACCCCGACAATACAACCAAAATCGATAAAAAATGTTCTGTGTGTCTATTGTTGAAATATCCAAAAGACCA
>JAYNHN010000082.1:0-526 GCA_038108035.1 Flavobacteriaceae bacterium | reverse complement strand
CTGATAAAGTGACCTTGAAGCATCATCAAAATAGCAAAAGCTCGAAGCGCATCCAGAAAGTAGATCCTTGATTTAGACTTCATCTTGAAAAATACAAATTCCTCCGCATTTCATCTAAATTTTCATTATTTTAGTTAAACATGAAAGAAACCGAATATGAAAAGAAGAAATTTTATTCAAACCACTGCCGCTGCTTCTGTGTTTAGTATTGTTCCCAGCCGAGTTTTGGGATTTTCAACTACAGCACCCAATGATAAAATTCAACTAGGCTTTATTGGAGTAGGGAAACAGGGGAGAGGTCTGATGACCAATTTTATAAATTACGAATCCGCTCAAATTGTCGCCGTCAGTGATGTGGACTCTGAGAAAAGGACACTCTTTAATGAAACTTTCGATAAAAGGTCAAAAGGAAAAAATAAAGCCAGTCATTCTTTAAGAGAATATGCTTATTACCGTGAATTATTGAACCAAAAGGACATCGATGCGGTGGTCATTGCTTCCCCGGATCATTGGCATGCTCAAATGG
>JAYNHN010000081.1:2310-10402 GCA_038108035.1 Flavobacteriaceae bacterium | reverse complement strand
GCTTATAATTTATTAAATAAAAAGGCAGGCTATATCAATACCGGTACTTGGTCAGACAAAGCCATCAAAGAAGCAAAACTTTTTGGTGAGGTTATTGAATTGGCAAGCTCCAAAGATCAGAATTACAACTACATACCAAAAGGATATTCGATCCCTGAGGATCTGGATTATCTTCATCTTACCACCAATAACACCATTTTCGGTACTCAATTCAAAGAAATTCCGGACACTGCTATTCCACTCATCGCAGACATGAGTTCCGATATTTTTTCTCGTTCGTTTGACTACTCAAAATTTGACTTGTTCTACGCAGGTGCCCAAAAAAATATGGGTCCCGCAGGTACCACTCTAGTGATTATCAAAGAGTCCTTATTAGGAAAAGTAGAACGTGCAATTCCTTCTATGTTGAATTATCAAATACACATGGATAAAGAAAGCATGTTCAATACACCTCCCGTTTTTGCGGTTTACACCTCCCTTTTAAACCTTCGCTGGATCGAATCTCAAGGAGGAATAGATTCTTTAGGTGCCCAAAATGGAATGAAAGCAACACTGCTATACGGTGAAATTGACCGGAATTCTCAATTTGAAGGTTTTGCAGCGAAAGAAGATCGAAGTGATATGAATGCAACCTTTAATTTAGTCAATCCGGAATTAACTGAATCCTTCGACTCACTGTGTGCCAGTGCAGGAATCAGTGGATTAAAAGGGCATCGATCCGTTGGTGGATATCGAGCTTCCATGTACAATGCATTATCCATTGATAGCATTGAGATTCTGGTAAATTGTATGCAAATTCTAGAAGAAAAAAATTAAATATACTATGAAAATTTTAGCAAATGACGGGATTTCTCAATCGGGAGTCGATGCCTTAACTCAGTCAGGATTTGAGGTGATTACAATAAATGTAGCCCAAGAACAACTTATTGGATACATTAACGATAACGACATTACTGGACTTTTGGTTCGAAGTGCTACCACTGCTCGTAAAGATCTTATCGACCAATGCCCTAATCTAAAACTTATCGGACGTGGTGGTGTGGGTATGGATAATATTGATGTAGAATATGCTAAATCCAAGGGAGTTCATGTGATCAACACCCCGGCAGCATCTTCAGCTTCGGTAGCCGAATTGGTTTTTGCCCATTTATACGGAGGGGTTCGATTCCTCTTTGATTCCAATAGAGCCATGCCTTTAGAAGGGGAGTCGAATTTTAAGGGACTAAAAAAAGCCTATGCCAAAGGAGTAGAGTTAAGAGGCAAAACGATTGGAATTATTGGTTTTGGCCGGATTGGACAGGAGGTAGCAAAAATTGCCTTGGGAGTTGGTATGCACGTAATTGCTTATGATAAATTTATGGAAAAAGCGACCGTCAGCGTTCAATTGTTTAACGGTGCGACTTTGGATGTAAAAATAGAAATTCAAGATTTTGATACGATTCTTTCTCAATCGGATTTTATCAGTCTTCATGTTCCTGCTCAAAATGAATACGTAATGGATGCCAGAGCTTTTTCTCAAATGAAAAAAGGAGCTGCTTTGATTAACGCTGCCCGAGGGGGTGTTGTAGATGAAGTGGCATTGGTGAGTGCTTTGGACTCCGGTCATCTTTCTTTTGCAGCATTGGATACGTTTGAAAACGAACCCAAGCCGGAAATCAAGCTTTTAATGCATGATAAAATTTCGCTCACTCCTCATATCGGAGCTGCGACTCTAGAGGCTCAGGATCGAATCGGAGAAGAATTGGCCATTCAGATCGCTCAATTGCTAAAGTAAATAGCCACTGTTGTATTTCAATCGCTTAAAAGAAAAATGGGGAATTACTTCCAACTTGCAGTTGGTCATTGTCTTTGTTGTATTTGGTCTGACCGGATCTTTTAGTGTTCGTCTCGCTGAACCCTTTTTGGAACTTATCGGCTTGACCCACCAAACGTTTAATGACCTTCCCCTAAGCACTTTCCTTTACTGGATCCTCAGAATTATCATTATTTTCCCACTCTATCAAATCTTATTGATCTTTTTTGGTACCCTGTTTTTTCAATTCCGTTTCTTTTGGGATTTTGAAAAAAAGATTTTAAAACGAATGGGATTTAAACGTTTTTTTAAAGAGGAATAATTTTATTTTACGACAAATTTGCTTGAATTAAATTTAGGAATTCATTTCGAGTATCGCGTTCCTTAAAAGCACCCCGAAACCCAGAAGTAGTGGTATTTGAATTTTGTTTTTGTACGCCGCGCATCATCATACACATATGAGAAGCTTCAATGACTACAGCCACTCCAATGGGTTGAAGGGTATCGTTGATACAATCTAAAATTTGTTCGGTTAAACGTTCTTGCACTTGTAAACGTCTAGCAAAGACATCTACAATACGGGGTAACTTACTCAAACCGACGATGTGTCCATTCGGAATGTACGCAATATGCGCTTTACCAAAAAACGGAAGCAGATGATGTTCGCACAGAGAGTACAATTCAATGTCTTTAACAATGACCATTTCTTTATAATCTTCGGCAAACATGGCACCTTGAAGTATCTGTTTGGGATCCTGCTCATAGCCCTCGGTTAAAAACTTCATGGCCTTGGCTGCACGCTCAGGGGTTTTTAAAAGTCCTTCACGTTCTTTATCCTCACCCAGCAAATGGAGAATGTCTTCGTAGTTCGTTTTGATTTGTTCCGTTATCGGAAAGGTTTCAATGTTAAAATTTTCATTCATTTTTTATAGCAATATAGTTAGCGTAATTTTGTTCTAGTTTCTTTAATTTAGGGTTGATCACAAAAGAACAATAGGATTGTTCTGTGTTTTGATTGTAATAATTATGATGTGTTTCTTCGGCAGTATAAAAAGGGGTTGCCTCTTTTACCTCCGTAACAATGGGATTTGTAAAAACCGATTCAGATTCTAATTTTTTAATTATAGATTGAATCATCGGCAATTGATCGGACTCGGTATAATAAATTCCCGAACGGTATTGTGTTCCTTTATCGTATCCTTGTTGGTTAAGTGTAGTCGGATCGTGGGTATTAAAAAAGATCAATAAAAGCTCTCCTAGATCAATTTTTGATGAATCAAATTGAACTTCAATCGCTTCTGCATGTCCTGTTCTACCAGTACATACTTCACGATAAGCCGGATTTTTAATAAAACCGTCAATATAACCCGGTAGGACTTTTGTCACTCCTTTTACTCTTTGAAATACTGCTTCTGTACACCAGAAACAGCCTCCGGCAAGATAAATTTTTTTGACCAACCTTTTTAAATATTAGTTAAACAAATATAAACATTAGCCTCTAAAAACAACAATTTTGTTGATTCATTTTGTCAAAATATTAAAATAACGAGTGAATTGTTAAAACAATCGTTTCACTCATAGACAGTAAAAGGTGGATAACCTATAAAAAAGAGTTAATTTCGTTTTACCTATGAAAAAATTACTTAAAGCAACCAACATTTCCAAAAATTACGGCGATCTAAAAGTTCTCAAACAAGCAGATCTATTCGTAACTGACCAAGAGGTAGTTACAATCGTAGGCCCTTCCGGTGCCGGAAAAACTACTCTGCTCCATATATTGGGTACTTTGGATCGTCCCAATGCGGATCCAACAACTCGAATTGAATTTGAAGGTCAAGATTTAATGAAGTTGAGCGATCAAGAATTGGCTCGTTTTCGAAATCAGAATATGGGTTTTATCTTTCAGTTTCATGAACTACTTCCTGAATTTACTGCTTGGGAAAATGTTTGTTTACCAAAATGGTTGGGAAATTCATTTTCAAATGAAAATAAGCAAAAAGCACTTGAATTATTGGATTTATTAGGGCTCAAAGATCGTGCATCTCATAAGCCGACCGCTTTATCTGGAGGTGAACAACAACGAGTAGCAGTAGCCAGAGCTTTGATCAACGACCCCAAAATCATCTTTGCCGATGAACCCACCGGAAATTTAGACTCTGAAAATGCAGACCTTCTTCACGATTTGTTTTTTGAGTTAAGAGACAAACGAAATTGCAGCTTTGTTATCGTGACTCATAACAAAGATCTGGCACAACGCGCTGATCGAACCATACAATTAATCGATGGTCATATTAAGCCGTGAATAGAACAGCAATCAAAGCATTCTTGGATGAAAAAGCGGTTGCATACGAACAATCACATTTTTTAGAAGCCGATCCCATTCAGATACCCCATCATTTTTCAAAAAAAGAAGATGTTGAAATCGCAGGTTTTCTAACTGCGACCATTGCCTGGGGCAATCGAGTCAGTATTTTAAAAAGTGGGTATAAAATGATGGAATTAATGGAAAACGATCCCTATCATTTTATTGTAAATCATCAAGATAAGGATTTAAAACCGTTTCAATCCTTTGTTCATAGAACCTTTAATGGAGACGATTTGTGCTATTTTATTAAAGCATTAAAAAATATATACCTCAATCACGACGGACTAGAAAAGGCTTTTTCAAAATACAATGAAGACCCAAGCTTACACCGTAACATCCATGAGTTTAAAAAATGCTTTTTTACTTTGGATCATTTACAACGAACTCAAAAACACATTTCAGATCCACTAAAAGGGTCGGCTGCCAAACGGCTTAATATGTATTTACGGTGGATGGTTCGCTCTTCCAAAAACGGAGTGGATTTTGGATTGTGGAAACAATTAAATCCCGCTCAGCTCTCTTGTCCTTTGGATGTACATACCGGCAATGTAGCTCGAAGTTTAGGAGTGTTAAAACGAAAGCAAAATGATCATAAGGCACTGGTCGAATTGGATACTTTTTTAAGAAAATTAGATCCTAAAGACCCGGTAAAGTATGATTTTGCCCTTTTTGGCCTGGGTGCCTATGAAGGCTTTAAATAATTGGTTTCCTTGTAAAGCTGAAAAGAGAAAACTACCTTTAACCCAATTCTTCTATTGTACCGATGGTCAAAACACAAATTGTTCTATGATTCAAAAGTTGTTAAAAAATATGGGGCCCGGTCCTTTGGTTGCTGCGGCTTTTATTGGTCCCGGTACGGTAACCCTTTGCACGTTGGTAGGTGCTCAATACCGTTTTGAATTGCTTTGGGCCGTTATGATCTCGATTTTGGGGGCAATTGTTTTACAAAGTATGGCTGTTCGTTTGGGAATCATCAGTCGGAAAAGTATTACTCAAGTAATTTATGACGAAGTAAAAATTCCTCTATTTAGAGTCTTCTTATTGTCTCTCATTTTTGCTGCCATTCTAATTGGAAATACCGCCTACGAAGCCGGAAATATCAGCGGTGCGGTTTTGGGATTGGAAACTCTTTTTGGAGAACAACGAGTTTCCATGGGTTCACTATCCATTAATTTGTTTTCTATTTTGATAGGAGTATTGGCCGGTGGATTGCTTTGGATTGGACGAATCAAGATCATTGAACGTGTCTTGATCGCATTAGTCGTTTTGATGAGTCTATCCTTTATGATTACTGCATTGGTTACAGGACCTTCATTCATAAAGATTTTAAAAGGCTTGTTTCTATTTTCCACTCCCAAAGGCAGTCTTTTGAGTATCATTGGTCTGGTTGGAACAACCATCGTTCCTTACAATTTATTTCTTCATACCGAACTGGTTCGCGAAAAATGGACTCAAGCCAGTGATTTACCTTATGCTTTAAAAGATATGCTCATCGCCCTTCTACTGGGAGGGGTAATTTCTCTTTGCATCATTATTACCGCCTCCTCTATCCCTATTTCCAATATTGAAAATGCAACAGATTTGGCTCGAGGCTTGGAGCCATTATTTGGAACCTACTCAAAACAATTTCTATCTTTCGGATTGTTTGCTGCAGGAATTACCAGTACAATCACAGCTCCCTTGGCTGCCGCCTATGTGGCCTGTGGCTGTTTGGGTTGGAAAACCGACCTTAAATCTAAACGTTTTCAACGTGTCTGGAGTTTTGTAATCTTATTTGGAGTCTTGCTATCAGCTACAGGTTTAAAGTTGATTTTTATCATTCAATTTGCACAAATAACCAATGGTATGCTTTTGCCGATCATTGCGGCGATCCTGCTTTGGATGATGAATAGATCCACTGTTTTGGGAGCCATGAAAAACAATCTTTTTCAAAATATAATCGGCATACTAATCGTGGGGATCGCTATCCTCCTAAGTACGAGAAGTCTATGGTATGTTTTTCAAAGTATATAAATGAAAACCTTTGATATCAATGCAGATTTAGGTGAGGGAACGGGGATTGAAGCCAACATTCTTCCCCTTTTAAACTCGTGCAACATTGCCTGTGGAGGGCATGCCGGTGACTTAGATGAAATAAAACGTGTGGTGGATTTAGCCATTCAAAATAAGGTTCGTATCGGAGCACATCCCTCCTACCCAGATAAAGACAACTTTGGACGAAAACCCATGTATCTGAATTCCTCAGTGCTTTTTGATAGTATCTACGAACAAATTGAACGTTTATTAAAGGTAACCGGATCCCAATTACTGCATCATATAAAACCCCATGGAGCATTGTATCACAAATGCAATTTCGATAAACAGACCGCACAAATTCTCCTGAATGTGATTCATAAACTTTGCCCAGAAGTAGTTCTGTTCGTACTCCCGAGAAGTCCAATGAGTAAATGGGCTTTCCAGAGTGGAATCCGAGTTTGGCATGAGGTTTTTATCGATAGGCGTTATCAGGATAACGGTCGGTTGATACCAAGAAGTGAACCTGGAGCTGTACTTGAAAAAAAAGAGGATCTATTCAACCAATTTTATAACTTGGTTCAAATGCATGAGGTAATCACAAAAAACGGCAAGCTTCTGAGGTTTAAATATAATACTCTCTGTATTCATGGTGATCATCCGAATGCCGTCAATCACTTAAAATATATTTTAAACCGATACAATAAAATCGCATCAACTTGATCGTGAAATGAATTCTTCTAGTCTGCCATTTACAATCCATATATTCCATCCAAGAGCCGTCCTTATTCAGTGGGATCAACTCCCCTCTGCTTCTTTGCTTCAGGAAATGAGCTCTTTTAAAAATGTGCTGGAACGTAAATTTAAAGGTAAATGTAGAATCACCATCGCTTACCAATCTCTACTCATACAGTTTAAAACGGATTTGAACTCGATCGATCGATTAAAAAAACAACTCTTTAAATTGTACAACTCAAGGGATTTAACACCCGCACCGATTTCTAAGCATTGGATCATTCCCGTTTGTTATGAAAAAATATTCGCATTCGATCTATCTCTGGTAAGTGAGCAATTAAATCTTGGTGAAGAAGAAATCATAGAGCTGCACACCCAAGGCGAATATTTAGTTTATTTCGTTGGCTTTTTACCCGGTTTTCTCTATCTATTGGGATTGGATTCGAGACTTCAACTCCCAAGAAAAAGTGAGCCAATTCTTCAGGTCCCATCCGGGAGCGTAGCCATTGGAGGAAACCAAACTGGGATTTACCCTTCGACTTCCCCTGGAGGTTGGCATGTCATTGGTCAAACACCGATTTCTCTATTTAAACCCAGTCAAAAGCCCCATTGTTTTGCCCATTCAGGAGATACGCTTTCTTTTAAATCGATCTCAAAAGAAGAATTTTTAACAATTCAAAAGCAAATAGAACAAAATAAATTTTCTCTAGAAAAGTATGATTGAAATTCTAAATACGGGAATGTATACCTCTGTTCAAGACATTGGGCGGCACGAATTTCAATCCATTGGGGTTCCTATTTCTGGAGCCATGGATCAAACTGCTTTTAGTTGGGCCAATCTAATTTTGAACAA
The DNA here is from genome assembly GCA_038108035.1 of Flavobacteriaceae bacterium. GTDB lineage: Bacteria > Bacteroidota > Bacteroidia > Flavobacteriales > Flavobacteriaceae > MS024-2A. Next base: position 2,644 of record JAYNHN010000081.1, on the reverse strand, counting down.
TCCAATTCATTCAGCCGTATTGGAAATGTGTTTTAAAGGACCCAAAATTCGATTTCATAAAGAGAGTTGTATTGCCATCACAGGTGCGTTGATGAACCCTAAACTTAACGGAGAAGCCATTGGAATGTACAAACCCATCAAAATAAAAGAAGGTGACATTTTGGCGTTTGGGAATGCTACTCAGGGCTGCAGAACCTATCTGGCTGTTACAGGAGGCATTCAAACTCCGGAAGTTTTAGGAAGTAAAAGTCAATTTAAAGGCATCACCTCTTCAGAACGAATCGTAAAAAGAAGCCTACTCCCTATCAACTCCAGTTCCTTTGATTTTCACAAA
>JAYNHN010000081.1:0-2266 GCA_038108035.1 Flavobacteriaceae bacterium | reverse complement strand
CTCTTAAATTACCAAAGTTCAATTGGAAAAATAACGACTTATCGGTCTTTAAAGGGCCAGAATTTGACCAATTGCCCAAAGTAATTCAACATAAACTAATAACCCGCACCTTTCATATTCATTCCAATAACAATCGCATGGGGTATCAATTGAAAGAGAAAATCGAAGTGAACCTTTCACAAATTTGGACGGCTCCTGTGCTCCCTGGCACCGTTCAGTGTACACCCGAAGGACGAATCATCATTCTGATGCGAGATGCACAGGTAAGTGGCGGATACCCTCGAATTTTTCAGCTGAGTGATCCAGCAATAGATTGTCTCGCTCAAAAAAGTACCGGCGACCCCATTCAATTCAAAATCAATTCCTTGAATTGATAACTTAAAGGTATAAGCGGATTTTTTTAAAATTGTTTCTTACTTTTGTACGGATATACTGTTCATGAAGATACTTCTTAAAAATGCTACCATTCTTGATCACAAGAGTCCTTATCACAACCAAAAGAAGGATTTTTTTATACAAGATGGGCAAATTCTAGAAATTCAAGATCGTCTGGAGATTGAAGCAGATACCTGTTTAAATTTCACTAATTTACATATCTCTAAGGGTTGGTTTGATCCCAATATTTCATTCGGAGAGCCCGGTTATGAAGAACGAGAGACCCTGACGAATGGCCTTTTGACCGCTGCAAAAAGTGGTTTTACTCATATTCTATTAAATCCAAACACGGCACCATTAATTGAATCTCATGCCGACGTTAGTCATTTGCTCCAGACCTTCGGTAATCAAACCACAAAATTACATGTCGGTTCAGTACTTTCCAAAGGAGCCAAGGGGGAAAAGATGGCCTCTTTGTTCGATCTTCACAAAGCTGGGGCTACAACTTTTGGGGACTATAAAACAGCCATTAGCAATCCCAATCTTCTCCATATAGCTTTAGACTATATTCAAAGTTTTCAGGGAATTATTCAGGCCTATCCATTGGATGAATCCTTGGGTAAAAACGGACAAATGCACGAAGGATTGATCAGTACGAGTCTTGGATTAAAAGGGATTCCAAAGCTTGCAGAAACGGTTATTTTGGCTAGAGATCTACAAATACTAGAATACACCCAAGGGTCATTGCACATTCCTTTTATTTCATGTGCTGAAAGCGTTGAATTGATTCGGAGCGCGAAGAAAAAGGGGTTGGATGTTACTTGTGGAGTGGGAATTCCTCATTTGATCTTTACCGATGATCAGTTGATGGACTTTAACAGTGCATTTAAAATTTTACCCCCCTTGCGTTCGCATCAGGATCAAAAAATCCTCAGACAGGGATTATTGGAGGGTACTATTGACATGGTTACGAGTCTTCATCAACCCATAAACCCTGAACTCAAAGATCTTGAATTTGTTCGCTCTAAAGAAGGAAGCATTGGATTAGAAGCGGCATTTGGGAGTTTACTTAATCATTTTCCGTTAGAAAATGTTCTCTCTTTTTTAACACGAGGAAAATCTCGATTTGGAATCGACAACCACCCTATTGACGTCGGTACGAATGTAGATTTAACCCTCTTTAACCCCAAAGGTTCAAGAGAATTTACAGAAAATCAAATTCATTCAACTTCTAAAAATTGTATGTATATAGGAAGTCCTGTAAAAGGAACTGTTTACGGCTGCATACGCGAAAAACAGATTGAAATCAACCCAACATAAGCCTATGTTAGACTATAACATTCGACTCGCCGAAAGCAGTAAAAATCAAAACTCAGCTATTTTTTTAATTCATGGTTATGGAAGCAATGCAGAGGACTTATTTTCTTTCGCACCCTATTTACCCAAAGATCATACCATTATAGCATTACAGGCCCCTCTTTCATTGGGATTGGGTGGATATGCTTGGTATCCGTTGGAAATCAATGAATTAGGAGAGGTGACCTCAAAGGCAGAAGCAGCTGAAACGGCATTAAAAACAGTCGTTAAAAATATAGATGAATTAATCAATAAGTACGATCTCAACTCACAGGATCTCACACTTCTGGGCTTTAGCCAGGGAGCTATTTTAAGTTGGGCTTTGGGATTTAATTTTCCTGGAAAAATACGTAGAATTATCGCATTAAGTGGATGGATTCATGAAAGTATAGACTCATCCAATCCCCCCCAATTTGTTGCTTATGCGGCTCATGGAACCGAAGATGCCGTTATCCCAATTCACAAAGCAAGAGAAAGTATCCTTCCTCTTAGTGAACAATTTGAAGGGATTGAATACTATGAGTTTACTGATGGG
>JAYNHN010000080.1:0-10509 GCA_038108035.1 Flavobacteriaceae bacterium | reverse complement strand
ACCGTTGGTCAGTAATTACCTTCGGCACGTTAAAACGCACTTCGTGCTCCCTTTTAACTAATTACTGACCAACGGCATTCGTACATTGCGCTCGTGGACAAGGACATGGAGTGCCTATAAAATTAATTAAAAACGTGCTTTGGAACGTACTGACAACATAAGTGTATAGCGCATGAGACGCAATGATGGCTCCCGGTGAGACTACGTCTCACTCGCCAAACACGAATGCCGTTGCAACACATTGAAAAAACAATATATGAGAAATTTTCAATTCGAGAAGGCGATTATACTCTTTGTTAGTATGCTTCTGGTTGGGTGTAATGACAAAAAAGCATTTTCCTACATATTTGAGGTTGATAATATTTCAACTGTTTCAGTTGAGTATGCTTGTTCGTTTTCTTCTTCAGGAAGAGTGTTATATTTTGCTAGGAGTAGTCAGAAATGGGGTATGGAGGGCATGAAAAGTTCAGTATATTATGCTATTAGAGAGAATGGTAAATGGTCAACTCCAGAAATTGCTTTTTTTTCCGGACAATATGATGATAGTGATCCACACCTTACCCAAGATGGCAACACATTGTACTTCATTTCAAAAAGACCATCGGGAGATATTCCTGTATCAGCAGATATTTGGATGGTCAAGAAAGATGCAGGTGGACAATGGGGAGAGCCAATTAGATTACCTTATCCTATTAATTCAGAAGAAACCGAATATAGCCCAAGTACTGATGGTGATGGCAATTTGTATTTTGCCTCTGATAGACCCGGGGGGTATGGTCAAGGCGATATATATGTTTGCCAAATCAAAAATGCTAAATTATCCTCGCCCAAAAATATTGGAAACTCAATTAACTCCTCAACAGGAGAATGGAATTTGGAAATTAATCACGATGGAAACCTTCTTATTTTTGAAGCATCTCAGAGAAAACAGAATGTTTCATCCTACGGTGACCTTTATATAAGTTTCAAACATGGCAACATTTGGACAATTCCTCAAAATATTGAAGAATTGAACACTTCGGGTAGTGATCTTTACCCTTACCTAACACAAGACGAGAGTCGTTTGTACTATACAAGTAGTGACAGCCTTAAAGGCCAAAATACTAATATTTACTTTGCGGAATTTGACCAACTATATAATAAATATAAACATCGAGCCAAAATTCCATTGCAGTATTTGTTGGTGGTGAATCGATCAAGCCATGACTTAGCACTAATTAATTTGTCTAATCAAAAACTGGTAAATAGCATCCCGGTAGGTATAGGGCCCCATGAAGTCTGCATATCGAAGGATAATAAGTATGCATATGTTGCCAATTATGGTTCTTATCCAAATCCACATGAGGAGCCTATTACAAATCAACAACTCAAGTGGATTGAAGAATTACAAAACACGATTACCAAAGTGGATTTATCTAATTTGGAAACGGAAACTTTTACCATACATGGAAGTTTTTCGCATCATGGGATATTGACAAATTATGATGGCTCAATTTTTTGGACTACAGCCGAGAATGAAGGAGTGGTAAAAGAGATTAATGGAACGAATGGCGTCATTTTAAAAGAATACACAACTATGCCAGGAAGCCATATCTTGAGAAGTAGTCAGGATTTTTCCAAAATATTTGTTTCCAATATTGAATCTAATACCATATCTGTCATTGATAGAGAAATTCAAATCGTTACAAACATTAAAACGCCAAAAGGCCCGGAAGGCATGGAGATTTCGCCAGATGGCAAGTTTTTATGGGTTTTATGCAACAATGCAAATAAAATCATGATCTTGAATACTCATAATTTGACACAAGTAAAAACTTTTGATTCTGATGGTAAATTTCCAATCAAGCTTGCATTTGTTGGTGATGAAGCTTGGGTCGCCAACGTTTTTAGTCAAAGTATTTCGATATTTAATGCTTATACATTTAATCTTAAAGAGCGTATAGAATTGGAATCTTCTCCACTGGGTATTATTTCTGATAATGAAAGGGTTTTTATTACATTACCAAGAAAAAACATTGTTCGGGTTTATGATTCAAAAAGTAGAAAAAAGTTATCAGAATATTCACATGGGATGGAGCAAGATGGCTTATTTCATATAAATGATATTGAAGGTATAATTGGTGAATAAACACAGTCACGTATTTACTTAAATAGAAAACAAACGTGCTACAAAAAGTTATGACGATAATACAGGCTAAACGCCTGTACTACGCATAGCCAAACCGTTATGAGCAATAAAAACCAACTAAAACAATACTTATGAAAATTCAAGAAATGAACAACGCTCGAAGATGGCAACCAAGTATCACAACCAATTTTATCTACACTTTATTATCTGCCTTAACACTCTTACTGTTAAATACTACGATAAATGCACAAACAACCGTAGACTCAACACGACGGGTACGTCCGATGCCTGAAATGGTAAAGCAACAAACTGAAGAAGCCGAAAAAGAATGGTTAAAATTATGGAATGAAGGGCCAACGAAAATAGTATGGGATAAACTACCGTTGCAAGAGGGAGATAAAGCGCCTGATTTTGAATTGGAAAACTCATCTAAAAAACTAATGAAACTAAGCGATATATGGAGTGAAAAACCAATGTTGCTAATTTTTTGGAGACATACTGGTTGTGGTTGTGGGTTTGCAAGAGCTGCTGAAATCAGAAAACAATATGATTCGATAACTAAAATGGGGGTTCAAATCGTAATTATAATACAAGCGGAACCCGAAAGGACCGCATTTTATGCCAAAGAACAAGGACTAAAAGGACAATTATTGAGTGACCCAAATTATGAAGTTTATAGATCTTATGGTTTATTAGATGGGAATGGCCCTCAAATATTAGGAACCGCAGATATAGACTATAGTATTGGAGAGGAATTACAACAGGACAGAAAAGGTACACAGAGGGCATTAGTTGACAATCCATGGATTCTACCGGGAGAATTTATTATTGATAAATCAGGTTTGATTCAATTTGCATATCGTTATGACAATTGTGATGACTTACCTGAATATTGGCAACTTGAAGCCGAATTAAAAGCAGTTGCTGAAAAAAATTAAAGCTCATAACATTGTGTATAGTGCATACCCTCAGAGATACGCTTTATAGCCAATCCGTTATGCCTCATAAAAAAAATGAAATGCAAAATTTCACTAAGTATCAAAAAAAGTAATACTCCAAATTTAATCTAAATAAATATGTTGAAAGAAAATTTATGCCTACTCCTCCTAATTTTATTTGTTGGTTGTCAGGTTAAGGAGGGCTCAAAGCGATATGATGTGCTACTAAACATGGTTCACCATAATCCCGGTGAACCACACTTTGAAACTCAATATGCTGAACCCGCCTATATAAAAGCGATGGGCTATACAGGGCAGGTTCCAAAAATAGAAGTCCAGTGCGGCCTGACATACGACAGATGGAAAGACAATGTTATTCCTGAAAAAAGTGATGAGAAATTATGGATAGAAAGACACGCCACAGAGGTAAAAATGCTCATTGATATTGCTGAAAAATCGGATATGCCTTTATATCCATTCACCGATGTACTTGTTATCCCAAAGACTATCATGGAGAGGTACGGGAGCGAGATGAAGGTAGATGATGTTAGTAAAATGGTTGTTTCATCAAAATATGGAGAGTATGAAAAAACGGATGGGCGCTTATCCATACAACGAAAAAGAACCCAGGAGATTTTAAGAGCACAAATAGATGAATTATTTTGGCGTTTTCCAAAGTTGGGTGGACTTACTATTCGCTTTGGAGAAACATATACTTTTGACACTCCTTTTCATGTGGGAGGTAAGCCTGCAAAAACAATCGAAGAGCATGTTATATTGATTAATCTTCTCAAAGAGGAGGTATGCGAAAAAAGAGATAAAAAACTATTTTACAGAACATGGGGATATGACGGTTTTCATCATCCGAATCCTGATTTTTATTTGAATGTAGTTAATGAAATAGAGCCACATCCAAATTTATTTTTTTCAATAAAACATACCAATAGTGATTTTCTAAGAGACAAACCTTTCAATAAATCCATAGGAATAGGAAAACATCAACAAATAGTTGAAATATCTACAAACCAGGCAGGCATGTATGGAAGACACAGTCATCCGTATTACATTGGTAAAGGGATTATTGAAGGATGGTCAATCATGCATAATAACGACAATAAAGGAATAAGGAGCCTTTATAATACTAGCCAAGTAAAAGGGTTTTGGATTTGGACCTGGGGAGATGGATGGGTTGGCCCCTACATCAACAATGAGCTTTGGGTTAATCTAAATGAATATGTTATAAGAAACTACACGTTTTATCCTCAAAAATCAGAGGAGGAGATATTTAACGAATATGCTGCCAATGAACTTAAGCTTAGTAAAGAAGATGTAAAGAAATTCAGGGAACTTTGCTCTGCTTCAGAGATTGCCGTTTACAGAGGTCAGTACAGCGAAATTTTCCGTACCAATGTTTGGTGGTGTCGTGACCAATACTTGCCTGCATTGAACTTGGACCATGTTGTTAAAAATAATATACAGGAAGAAGTGCTAGCAGAAAAGAGAGAAAATATAAAGCTTTGGAAAAAAATGGAAAAGCTCGCATACGAAATTACTATTCCTGATAAGAGTGATGATTCTTTCCTGAAAATTTCAACAACTTACGGTCGAATGAAATATGAAATTATTGAGCTGATATGGAAAATTCAGATAATACTGGCTGACCAAAAAATCAATAATAAATTTGATATAAAGGAAGCAAAAGCTACGCTTAAAGAATTTGATTACAAATGGGAAGAGTGGACTCAATTAAAGAAAGATAATCCTGATTGCCCTACCTTATATGAAATTCATAAAGCTGTCTATATCAATATTCCTCCATTTCAGGAAGCTATTGACAAATTAAAAGCAATCACAAATAAATAGTAAGGAGTATTATGAATGATCGAAAGATTTTGTAATGAAGAATAACCAGGCATAACAATAAATATTCGTAATGAGGACGATTTGACAAACCTGAAATTTAAAGTATTTAATAAGCAATGTAGCGGTTTAAAAGTGAGGTGCTTTGAAATCCCGCACTACGCATATTCGAGCCGTTATGTGTAAACAAAAAAAAACGAGTCTAGTTTTAGGTTACTGACTAAACTTGAACATAGTTACTTTGTTTTCAAATTAAAAAAGATGAAAATTTAAAAACTTACAAAATCAAGATAAACCATTATTAATAGGAAATGTTTGATGGAAAAGACTCAGCGTCCTCTACTGGAGATTATATTTTAGAAAACTGGGGACAATACGAGTTTACTTAAGGTACCTGGACTCAAGCAAACCAGGAAAAAAATCCCAACTTAAAGTTTTAAACCTACCCTTGAATAAAAAGGTGTATTTTGCTTTAGATATAAACGATCCTTACCAGCAAATGGGAGCTCCCGGAGTGATTTTATGTGGGTACAATTCTGTAGACAAATTATTGACTGATCCATAAGAAATTCTTAATCCTTAAAGGGGTGAGTGACTGTCCGCATTCTAAAAATGGAACATTAGAACAGAACAAGAAGCAGTATGACTGAAAAGGTGAAACTGTTTTTTTAGGCATTTGATTTTATGAAATATCGAATCCTAGGTTTTCGCTAGTTTTTTTTGAGATTATTAGAGGGATCCATTTTTTCAGTCCAAAAAATTTATGAATCTTAGTATCCATGAAACTCAGTCACATTCTTTACAAAGCAGATGATTTAAAAGAATCCGTTCATCATTTCAGGGAGCAAGGTTTTCATGTGGAAAACGGCTCGAAGAACCATCCACATAATGCATTAATTTATTTTTCACAGGGTCCTTATATAGAGCTTATTCAAAAAGCACCCATTTCTGTTTTTTCGAAATGGATTTTAAATAGGATTGGCAAAAGTAAGTTAGTAGATCGATTTAATTTGTGGGATACTTCCGAACAAGGATTTTTTGAAATTTGCTTTGAAAATTATCGTGATAACTTTAGTGATGAAGTCGAAATATTAAAAAATAACGATCAAGATTATTTTATAACAAGCAGTAAAAGAAGGGACCCTTCTGATCGACTTTTAAAGTGGAAATTATTGTTTCCCATGGAAATTAAAATTCCATTTATGATGACTTATTTCAACATAGATCCTAAACCCAAAAATTATGTTCATCCCAATGGGATAAAGAAAATCAAACAGCTTACTTATGGTACAGAAATAGACTTGATTCCCATCATTAAACAACTTTGTGATGATGAAGTTCTTCAAGTTGAAAATGGAAAGGGAGTGATCAATGTAACCTATCAACATTGAGTTAGTTAGGTCACGAATCCAAATTAGGCTTTTTAAATAGGGTCATTTTGTTTTTAGAGCACCAATACCATGATCCCAAAGCATCTTATTGTAAGTAGGGATAACAGTATCTATTAATTCTTCTGATTTATTTTTTAACTCAATCCATTGTTTGTTCAGTTCCTGAAGTCTATTTTTTGATGCTTGGTTGACTCTAGGTAAGCTACTGTCATTTTGATTCATTAAAAAGAGATATTCGGCAGTAAATTTATTCGGAAAATTTTCTACATCATCATAAGCTTTGGATTTGCGTTGAACCATATCTTCATCCCATGATTTGAGTTGTTGGATAATAGCGGATCCCTTAGATTTTAGAGTACTGTATTTTTCTTCTTCGGGCAAATCTTTTAAAATTTTGGTAATTTGATCTTGGATTCGTTTTAATTTATGAACTCTAGTGTGCATGTCGAGAAGGTTGGCTTCGGTTGAGGTTTTAAAAGCATGCGTTTCTAAGTAGTCTTTAGGTGTTACATCGTACAATGGATTGGGAACTATATTGAATGATACTTCAGATAATTCATTTTCTTGTTTTAGCGTGGCTGAATATGTATTTGGCATTGCTTTATGGCCTTTGTAAGATCCTTCTATGTAGGCAGTAGGGATTCCCGGTAAAGTCGGGTATCTCATATCCCATACAAAACGGTTAAGTCCCACTTTTTTGGATAGTACAGGTTCTGGAGAGGGTCCTCCTGGATAGCTTACATAATCCGGGTTGGCCATAGAACTTACTGATCTAACTAGGTTTCCGTTTTTATCTTTGATCTCTAGTATTAATTCTTTTGTTTTTAAATCAGTTGGGAGATAATAGTAAAAAACGACTCCATTAGCAGGATTAACGCCTTTAGAATGATCGGTTCCTGTGAAATTATCTGAAGTTTCATTTAATGGACTTCTCCAATTTCCAATAATAGCATCCTCAGGTTTTAGTAGTTTAAAAGCTGTTTTATTTCCTTCAAACTGTCGCAATAGCCCCATATCATCTAATATCCAAAAAGATCTTCCCATCGTTGCAATCGTGAGATCATCATGACTTATTTTTAAGTCAGTTATAGGCGTTATTGGCAAGTTCAATTGAAAAGGGTTCCATTTTTTTCCTCCATTCCATGAGATATACATACCCAATTCTGTTCCAGCAAAAAGCAAATCTTTTCGTTTGGTATCTTCTCTAATGACTCTGGTGAATGCACCGGTGGGAATTCCAGAACTTATGTTGGTCCATGTTGAGCCGTAATTTGTAGTTTTATAAATTGCAGGGGTGTAGTCATTAAATTTATATCTCGTGGTGGCAATATAGGCTGTAGCCTGGTCATGAGGAGAGACTTCGATAGAATTGATTAAAGTTTCGGGAAGATTCTTTGGAGTCACTTCATTCCAAGTTTCCCCGCCATTTTTAGTTAATTGTAAAACGCCATCGTCTGTGGATGCCCAAATAACTCCCTTTTCATGAGGAGATTCTACAACATAGGCCAGAGTACCATAATTTTCGGCTCCTACTGCTTCATTGGTATAAGGTCCTCCTCCTTTTCCTTGTTTTTCGACTTCATTTCTTGATAAATCGGGAGAAACTTCGTTCCAACTGGAACCATTGTCATTGGTTTTTAATAATAATTGGGCTCCGTGGTAATAAGTATTTTTTTCGTGTTGTGACCAGATAATGGGAGCATTCCAGTTGTATCTGTATTTCATATCCTTCGCATCCCTTCCCAAATATTGAATGGGAGAAGCCATGATCTGTGTACTGGCGTTTGCTTTGGTATCCAAAATTTCTATGGTTCCTAGATAACTTCCTCCCAAAACATATCTTGGATTGTCGGGGTCAAAAGCTAAAAAGGCACTCTCTCCACCCGCTGAAGCAGACCAATTATGTTCATCGATACCACTACTCCCGAGCGCCATACTACTAATTTTTACAGAGGAATTATCTTGTTGGCCTCCATAAAGATTGTAAGGAAATAAATTATCGGTATTCACTCTATAAAACTGAGCGGTAGGCATCCTATTTTGAGCGGACCACGATTTTCCGTAATTATAGGACACAGCGGCACCTCCGTCATTAGCAATCACCATGTTTTTAGTATTGTTTGGATTGATCCAAAGATCATGATGATCTCCGTGAGTACCCATTAATCTTGACCAGGTCTTACCTCCGTCTATGGATCGTTGGGCACTTGCATTCAGCACGTATATTTTCTCCTCATCCGTTGGGTCTACAAATAACTCAATATAGTACCAAGCTCTTTGAATTAGACTATGATCGGATGAAACTTTAGACCATTTTTTACCCGCATTATTGGAGACAAATAAACCACCCAATTCTTTATTGGAATCACTTTCCACTAAAGCATATACTTTTTCGGAATCGGAGCGACTCACAGCAATAGCCATTTTTCCTTTCTCTTTTGGTAATCCGTTGTGAATCTTAGTCCAGGAGATTCCTCCATCAGTAGTTTTGTAAAGCCCACTTCCAGGACCTCCACTGATCACTTTCCAAGGGAGTCGTTGATGTTCCCACATAGCTGCGTACATAACTAAGGGATTGTTATAATCCATTGATAACTCAGAGCATCCGGTTAGATTGTTTACATAAAGTACTTTATTCCAATTCAATCCACCATCAACTGATTTAAAGATGCCTCTTTCTTCATTGGGTCCGTACAGAGCACCTTGAGCCGCGACGAAAACGATGTCTGGATTTTTAGGGTGAATGACAATTCTTGAGATATGCTGTGTGGATTTTAGGCCTATAGAGTTCCATGTTTTGCCTGCATCTGTTGATTTGTATACACCATCTCCATAGGATGTCATTACTGCCCTTGGTGCATGTTCTCCCATTCCTACATAAACAATATTCGAATCACTTTCTGAAACGGCTACAGCTCCAACGGAACTAGTTTTGAAATACCCATCCGAAATATTTTTCCAAAGCTGTCCGCCGTCTTCTGTTTTCCAGAGCCCTCCTCCTGTGGTGCCCATATAATAGGTCATAGGATCGTCAATGACCCCCGATGCGGCAACCGATCTACCCCCTCTAAAGGGGCCAATATTTCTGTATTTTACCGATTGAAATATTGAATCTATGGACTGGGCGAAGGTGGTTGAGACGATAAGGAAGAATAGACAGAAAAAGGGTATTTTCATGGTTATGATCTTAAGTTATGATTGTGGTTGTAAATTCAAGTTTAAATGTAAAAAAATCTTGAGGAATTATAACTACTATTAGTAACTCAATAAATGGAATTTCTTGGGACTAGGACCATAAATCTCAACCCAACCTTAGAATGAATTTATTCAATTATTAAGGGTTTTTGGTGAATGGTTGTTAAAAACACTGATGCCTCATTTATGAAAGGAAGCACTTGATTTAAAACTCGGACTCTAATAATGCTTTAGAGGGTTTGATTTTAAATCCATTAGCTTTAGAAACTGATCTCTACAGATCAATGATAATTCTAGGATTAATTTTTTGTAAATCTTCAACAAATTTAGTTTTGTGTTTTTGGAGAGATTATTAATTCGTCAAACTTACCATATCTGATTTCCATTCTGTCAAATGAAGCAGCAGGAGAGGAAATGATATTTGATGATTTCGATATTTTTTTCATTTCCATGATGTTTATTGGTTTGTACCGAACATAACCACATTTTATTAATATTATATCTCCATCAATGGTATAGGTTGTATTGAAAAATATATGTAATATATATCCATAGATAGCGAGTAAAACGATGGTGGTTAAAATCACTTTTTCATTAAAACTCTCACTTATTAAATTTGGTATTAACGATCCAAAAAAAAATGATTAAGATCACAATCAATAAGCCATAAGATACTTTTGAGTAATAGATCATCTTAACATGATTTGATTCGAATTCACAAAATAAGTTACACACTACTGATATGATAATTGTTTTAAATTGAATGAAAGAAAGCAAATGGTCATTAGATATATAAGTAATTTAGAGAGTGGTTGTTAAGATTTCTAAATATTATTCGATTAACTATCGAGTAGGTTCATTTAATTGGTAAGATTTTTTCAAGACACAATAATATCTCGATTCTTTTTATTTTTTCGCGAAAGTTTAGCTAGATCCAAAAATAAAAAAACCCTTCATAAAGAAGGGTTTTTATTCGTATTGTAGAATTTTTAGATTA
>JAYNHN010000079.1:7361-10567 GCA_038108035.1 Flavobacteriaceae bacterium | reverse complement strand
ACCCTGATCGTTGGAAATGTACAAATAGACTTTATTTTAAATCAAGAAGGAACCTTACGTGCAAAAGTATTTAACAAAGAAAATGAATTTCGCTACATTGGAGACGAGCTCGGCTATACCCAAGGGGTTGGCGTTTCTTACAATGTTGATTTTGATACTTTTAAAGAACTGATTCAAAAAATAAGAACGGTTAGCAGATCGAGCCAAGAGAAACTCACTCAGAATAGTCAAATTGATAAAAATACATCTGTAAAATTTGTAAATAAAAATTAAAACCTGCCTTTTATAAGAAATACCAAAAATATTAGACCCCATTGGCTTACTTTTGATATAATGATTAAATTTGCCACGAAATCAAATAAATGAAAACTAATAAAGTAAATACAATTATGTAAAAATATGAAATGCTGCTGTTCGTGCTGTTGTCCGATCGTGTTCCTATTTTTCTATTGATTGCGTTGCCATTTATAAGGGCTACCAAGGATTGATCGAAAACGAAAACAAACAGATGAGTGCTCGTGATGTCAATAATATCATTAACAAAGGAGGTACTATATTGCAATCCGCTCGTTGTCTTGAGTTTAAAACAAAAGAAGGAAGAAAAAAAGCGTTTGAAAACATTCAAAAAAATTCTATCGAAGCTCTTGTGATTATTGGGGGAGATGGTTCTTTTACAGGAGCCATGATTTTTCAGTCGGAATTTAATATTCCAGTGATTGGTATACCCGGAACAATTGATAACGATATTTATGGAACCTCTCACACTATTGGTTACGATACGGCCTTAAATACAGTCATTGAAGCCATAGATAAAATACGCGATACAGCATTTTCTCACAACCGGTTGTTTTTTGTTGAGGTCATGGGAAGAGATGCGGGTCACATTGCTTTGAATGCCGGTATTGGTGCCGGTGCAGAGGAGATCCTTATACCGGAAGAAAACATGGGACTTGAACGTTTGTTGGAATCACTTGATCGAAGTAGAAAATCTGGTAAATCTTCTAGTATAGTAGTTATTGCTGAAGGGGATAAAACAGGTAAAAATGTTTTTGAAATTGGGGAATATGTAGAAAAAAACCTACCGGACTATGAAGTTCGCGTTTCCGTTTTAGGTCATATTCAGCGTGGTGGGGCACCCAGTTGTTTTGACCGTGTTTTAGCTTCTCGAATGGGCGTTTTTGCCGTTGAATCTTTATTGGAAGGCAAGTCAAATGTAATGGTAGGAGTGAATAATGAAAAAATGGTCTTAAGTCCACTTGAAAAAGCGATCAAAGGCAAATCAGAAATTAATAAAAACTTAATCAGAGTATCGGATATACTCTCTATTTAATATTTTAAAATCAAATAAATCAATATGGCAATCAAAATTGGAATAAACGGATTTGGAAGAATTGGAAGGCTCGTTTTTCGTTCTGCAATGAAACAAGATGATGTAACGATAGTGGGGATCAACGACCTTTTGGATGTAAATCATCTGGCTTATCTATTAAAATACGATTCCGTTCACGGAAAATATGACGGAACCATTGAGGTAGACGGATCTAATTTAGTTGTTGACGGTCAAACCATTCGAATTACTGCCGAGCGCGATCCTTCAGCAATTGGATGGGGAGCCTTAGACACGGATGTTGTAGCAGAATGTACAGGTATATTTACTACCTTAGACAAAGCTCAGACTCATATAGACGGAGGAGCTAAAAAAGTTGTCATATCAGCACCTTCAGCGGATGCACCTATGTTTGTAATGGGAGTGAATCACAATGAAGCGGATGCCTCACAAACCATTGTGTCCAATGCATCTTGTACTACCAACTGTTTGGCGCCCATTGCTAAAGTATTGAATGACAACTTTGGAATCAAAGAAGGTTTAATGACCACCGTTCACGCCACTACAGCGACACAATTTACCGTGGATGGACCTTCTAAAAAAGATTTTAGAGGCGGTCGTAGTTCTTTGGTTAATATTATGCCCGCTTCAACAGGAGCGGCTAAAGCAGTCACAAAAGTAATTCCTTCTTTGGTTGGAAAATTAACGGGAATGGCTTTCCGTGTTCCTACAGCAAACGTTTCAGTTGTAGATTTAACTGTAAAACTTGAAAAGGAAACTTCCTACGAAGAAATTAAGGAAGTTATGCGGAAAACCTCCGAGAATGAAATGAAAAATATTTTAGGCTACACAGAAGAATCCGTGGTTTCTCAAGATTTTGTAGGTGATGCACGAACTTCTGTTTTTGATGCAGGCGCAGGTATGGAATTAAATCCACGTTTTTTTAAGATCATATCTTGGTACGACAATGAGTGCGGTTACTCAAATAAGCTTATTGACTTAGCCAAACATATTCATTCACTTTAATACTTTCGAATAGATGATTTTAATTGTTGATAGTGGATCTACAAAAACCGATTGGATCGCTGTAGATACTGAGGGAAAAACGTTGTTTTCAACTCAAACCCTGGGCCTCAATCCGCAAGTTCTTTCCAGTGCAATACTAAAAGAAAGAATCATCAATAATTTTGATTTATTTCAAAATCGAAAGCATGTTACTCATTTATATTTTTATGGTGCGGGTTGCGGTGTTGACTCACCGCAACGTCGAATCAAAAAAGTTTTTGAGGAAATCTTTATTCATAGTAAAATAATCATTAAGGAAGATACTTATGCAGCCGTTTACGCCACATCCACTCCTTATGAAAAATCGATCGTATGTATTTTGGGTACGGGATCGAATTGTACTTATTACGATGGTGAAGATATTGAACAAAGAATTACTTCTCTTGGCTATGTTTTGATGGACGAAGCCAGTGGAAACTTTTTTGGAAAGCAATTAATCCGTAGCTATTATTTCAAAACCATGCCTGAAGAGTTGGCTCGTGAATTTGAAAAAGAATACGATTTATCTCCTGATACTATTAAGGAAAATATTTACAGAAGGGAAAATCCAAATACCTATTTGGCTACTTTTTCAAGATTCTTAATTAAACATAAAAATATCCCACTTTTTCAGGATATAATTGCCAAAGGAATGGAACGTTTTATTAGTCATCAAATTTTACAATTTGACAATGCTCGGGAAGTTCCCATTCATTTTATTGGATCGATTTCATTCTTTTTGAAAGATGAAATAGATCGGGCTTTAAAGTTAAAAGGACTTACCATGGGACGAATAGTTCAAAGGCCTATAGACGAACTTGTAAAGTTCCACAAG
>JAYNHN010000079.1:5499-7351 GCA_038108035.1 Flavobacteriaceae bacterium | reverse complement strand
CAAGACCTTGATTGAAAAGGGTATTTAGAACTACTTTACTGCAACCATAGAAATCTCAACGCGTACCGATTTTGGAAGTGTTTTTACGGCAACGGTTTCTCTTGCAGGTGCAGTGTCGTTGTCAAAATAACTTCCGTATACATCATTTACCTTACCAAAATTACCCATATCGTCTAAGAATATAGAGGTTTTTACCACATCTTTAAAATTCATTTTTGCGGCTTCAAGGATGGCAGATAAATTATTCATTACCAATTCGGTATCTTCCTTGATCGTTCCCTTTAGAAGTTCCATGCTCTCCGGAACCAATGGTATTTGACCGGAAATATAAAGTGTATTTCCTACTTTGACAGCCTGATTGTAAGGACCTATGGGAGCAGGAGCATTGAGCGTAGTTATAATTTCTTTTTTCACAGGTATAAAATTTGTCTTTAAATATACTAATTTTTGAGCTTAGTAAGTGCGATTGGGTTCACTCTGTTTTTCATATTTTATATCGCTCAATAATCCGGATTTGATACCAATAAAAAAATTCCATGAGGCTCGATCACTAAAAGGAACCCAGCTAAAATTCAACCGCCAACTATTTAAATCTCGATCAAACCGCAATTGAGTATAGGTAAAACCCTCTCCTTTGAAATCATATCCGGAAGAAAGACCAACTTTCCATTTAGGGGTTAAGTCAACATTTCCCGAAAACATTAGTGAATTGTTAGTGAAATCCCTTTGACCTCTTGAATTGTTATAGGTTAACGAATAGGCCAATTTTAAATCCCAAGGTATTTTTGTACGATAACTGGGGTAGGTGGCAACGGGCCCGTCACTTTCCCTTGTCATCCTCCGATCTGTAAAATCTTCAGCTTTTCCAAAAAGATCATCGTCTCTACCTCCACTCGAGTCAGATTCTTCTTCATTCCTATCGTCTTCTCGTCCTTGAAATTGAGTACTGGAAAAAGAATAATTCATATTGACATTAGCACTGGTTAAACGAAGAAGTCCACCTCCGTTTAGTATGTTATAGGTATTGATTCTCACTTTATTTTCACTCAGAGCATAAGGGTCAAAAGTTCCTCCAAAATTGACTTGCATTTTACCTTTTAGCAAAGCCATTCCAGAGCTCAATCGCATGGGGCTCCACCGAAGTGAATCGGCAGCAAAATTGTGTGCCGTTGAAAAATTTAAATTTTTTAGTAAGACAATTTTTTTGGGTTCAGTGGCTGTACTGTCTTTATCCCTTACTTTGGCTTCAAAATTATTTCCTACTGTAATGCCCATACTGTTGGAGAGGGATTTGGAAGGAACACCAAAAAGACTGTTTTGGAATCGAGTATATTCGGCAGTATTGCCATCGGCATCCACGATATACGTATCGTAATATTGTTCAAAACTGGGTCTGTTTGAATAGCTAATAGAGGGTCGTACGGTATGACGAATCGATTGAATTTTCTTGTCCTCACCAAAATTAAAAGTTCCGTAAAAAGTTGTACCTAGCGAGGCACTCAAATTGTATTGTCTAAATGTTCCAATCTTTCCGATTGTATCCTTAACCACGGTTTTAGTTTCCGGATTGTAATTTTGATAACGTATAGTATTTTGAGTCCAGGTTTCTTCGTAATTCGCACTAGATGAAATACTTAAATACTTAAACAATTTAAAATTGGTACTTAAAGGAATCGTGTGCTTCATCCCAGATCGGGCATTGTCAAACATAGTAGGTCCAAAAAGTTCTTCTTCGGTGGTTAAAATTCTGTTTTCAGCGCGACTGGAATACTGGAAATTTATATTTTGAAAAATCCCTTTTTTAGCTCCTACTTTTGGAGCAAATGGATAGATCCGTTCCATGCTGGCTTGA
>JAYNHN010000079.1:0-5489 GCA_038108035.1 Flavobacteriaceae bacterium | reverse complement strand
GCGTTAGATTAACGGATTTGGATTTTGAATTTTGAGAGAGTGCCGTTGTCATAGAAATATTTACCCGAGGGTAGGCAGGAAATGATTTGGAATACGAAATAGAGGAACTCAAGTTGTTATTCAGAAAATTAGGAGAATTCAATTGATTGACGGACTGTCTGTAATAATCACTGCTTCCAAAATTAACCGATGCGGAAAAAGTAGAGTTGGGACTGGATTTGGGATCTTTGGAGTGCGACCATTGTACGTTAAAAACAGTTGACTTTGAGTAATTGGGCAGTCCTCGAGCTTCATTAATTAAATTTTCATACCGAAAGCTGAATTTTCCTCGGTATTTGTAGCGTCTGTTGTATTGAGTATCTCCACGGAGACCGAAGCTACCGTTTGTGTAGTAATCAGCAATTAAGGATAAATCAAAATATTCTGATAGTGCCAAATAATATCCTCCATTTTGAATGTAATAGCCTCTTAAATTACTTTCTCCAATAGAAGGAATAATAAAACCAGACTCTTGTTCTTGTGTGGTAGGAAAGTAAGCAAAGGGAACCCCTACGGGTGTCGGTACATCGGCGATAAACATGTTAGCAAAACCAGTAATAATTTTTCCGCCCGGTATGATTTTACCTTTTCGAACCTTAAAATAATAATCGATTCCTTCTTCTTCTCCACCTACCAATTTACCTGCGGTACTGACCCGGGCGTCTTTGATGTAATAGACCGAGTCGTGTGTTTTTTTTTTTTAAACGGCAAAAATATCCATTCCATTTTGACCCGACTTGGAATTCCATATTAAGGCTTTTTGAGAATCAAAATTATACCGTATGGAATCCGGATTTACTTCATTACTGGCTTGTTTAAAAAAGGGATATTGAACCAATACAGAATCCATTTCAATCCTTCCAGCATTAACCTCATTCGTTTCGTAATCTAATATGATGATACCCGCACGTAATTCGATGTCTTGGTAGTAAAGTTCGGCTTCGTTATAAAGAATCAATTTATTTCTTTTTCGGTCAATTCGTACACAATCTTTTGCAGCATATCGAACTTTAGAGAGCAATAAAGGTTTTTTTGGAGGTTGGATAATACTATCGAGAAGATTTTCTTCTTTTTCAAGTTCAGGAGGTTCTTGAGCAACCATAAGTAGGCTTCCAAATAAAAAGAAGAGATAAGCAATATGATAAAACTTTGATTGCAAAGCGATAAACCCTAAATTTGTTGTGATTGTTTCAACGCTCAAAATTAATGATATTTTTAAGGATGAATCAAGATTTTAACGCATATTATCAAAGATTTGTTTTACCTAAAAAAAAGGGAATCTATTTGATGAGCACAATTGTATTCTGGGTTATGTGCTCTCCAATTTCTATTAACGCTTTTCAGTCTAAAGAAAAACCGTTTGTAGTGGTACTGGATGCTGGACATGGCGGACATGATTCTGGGAATAGAGGCAATGGATATTACGAAAAAAAAATCGCACTAAACATAGCTTTAAAAATAGGAAGAATACTGGATCAAATGGATGGTTTTAAAGTCATTTATACACGCAAGACCGATGTTTTTGTTGATTTAATAGAGCGAGCAAATATTGCCAATAGAGCCGATGCCGATTTGTTTGTGTCCATTCATTGTGATGCTTTTACTTCTTCTAGGGCATTTGGTGCTGGTACATTTGTTTTGGGATTGCATGAAAACGAACGGAATTTTAAGGTGGCTCAAAGAGAAAATTCAGTAATTTTTTTAGAAGAAGATTACCAACAAAAATACGATGGTTTTGATCCCAACGATCCGGAATCGGTCATCAGTTTGATCTTAATGCAAGAAACCTATCTTGATCAAAGTATTGAAGCGGCCAACACCATTCAAAAGAGTTTTGTCAATAACCTCAAACGCAAGGACCGAACGGTCAAACAAGCCGGTTTTGTTGTATTGAAATATACTTATATGCCAAGCGTCCTTGTAGAAACAGGTTTTTTAACCAATCCCAAAGAGGGGGCATTTCTCAATTCTTCTAAAGGTCAAAACCATATGGCAAATGCTATCACCAAAGCGATCGTAAATTACAAAAACGAACGAGACGCCAACTTCAAATCCGAAATCGTTTTAAATGACCCAATTGATGAAAGTCCTCCTCAAAAACACATTAAGGACCTACGATTTAAAGTTCAAATTGCAGCAAGTAAAAATAAATTACCTCTTAAATCTTATAATTTCAATGGCCTTTCATCTCTTTCATTGGAAAAATCAAATCAACTATACCGATATTATTATCAAGAGACCTCCAATTATAAAAAAGCAAAAAAATTCTTAAATGAAGCAAAATCCAAAGGCTATCCCAAGGCCTTTATTGTTGCGTTTGATCAGAATAAAAAAATAACAATTAGCGAAGCACTCCGACGCTTAGAATGATGGTCTTCCCAAAATTATTGCTAAATTTGTAAAGCATCTTAAAACATTTATTTTGAAGTTTTCCCGTGAAGTTAAAACCGCTATACTCATACTAGGTTGTTTCGCCATTTTCATCCTTGGATTTAATTATTTAAAAGGAACATCTTTGTTGGATAACAAGACCCAACTTTCCGCTTTGTATGAAAATGTAGAGGGACTAAATGTAGGCGCACATATTACGATTAACGGACTCAATGTAGGGAGTATTACCGAGATTGATTTTGATAAAAATTTTGAAAAAATCATCGTTCGTTTTAATGTTCGAGAAGATTTAAACTTTTCGAATCAAAGTATTGCCCAAATTTATGAAACCGGTTTAATCGGAGGGAAAGCAATAGAAATACTTCCTGTTTATGATCCTTCCAATACCATTCAAGATGGAGATATACTTCCTTCTAATAGTAAACCCGGATTGACAGAATGCTCCTCTACAAGAAAAAATCAATAGTGTTTTGATTTCAGCCGATTCCTTAATGACCGGTGTCAATAATGTTATGAACTCTGAAACGCAAAATAATCTATTGCAGTCATTAAGCGGATTGACTCAAAGCATTGCCAACATAAATCAACTATCTTCCAGTATGATCCGAATCGTTGATACTAATGAAAAAACCTTTGAAAGAGTAATGGATCATGTGGAGGCGTCTTCAGAAAATTTAGCCAATTTGACCAATACGTTATCTCAGGCACCTTTAGCCGCAACAATCAAAAATTTTGAAATGACTTCAGATGAGCTTAAAGGCTTAGTTAGTGAGCTTCAAAAAGGCCAGGGTACAGCTGGAAAACTCTTGAAAGATGATACGTTATACAATGAGCTAGTCAATTCTTCGCAAGCACTAGAAGCATTGTTAACGGATCTTAAAACGCACCCCAAAAAATACGTTCACTTTTCCATTTTTGGACGGAAAGAAAAGACTAATACGGAAGATTGATTATGGCAAATTCCATTTCCAATCTATTATTTTTTTTACTGCTAAGTTTTAGTATGGTTCTTTTTATTCGAAACTCAAAACGGATTCAAAGAAACATTCATTTGGGAAAGGACATCATTCGTTCTGATCAGAAATCCAGGCGTTGGAAACTCATGGCAAAGGTTGCGTTGGGTCAATCCAAAATGGTCAGCAGACCCATTGCAGGTATTTTGCACATAGTGGTTTATATTGGTTTTATCTTGATCAATATCGAATTATTGGAAATCATTGTTGATGGTCTTTTGGGAACACATCGAATATTTGCTCCATTACTCGGATCTTTTTACAATGTTTTAATTGGAAGTTTTGAAATACTCGCATTTTTAGTCTTAATAGCTGTTGTATTCTTTTGGATTCGTAGAAATATGCTACGTATAAAACGATTTTGGAAGCCTGAAATGAAGGGTTGGCCCAAAAAAGATGCCGATACAATTCTGTATTTTGAGGTAGTTTTAATGTTATTGTTTTTATCTATGAATGCGACTGACAGCCTTTTACAATCCTTGGGTTCTGAAGTTTATATAGAGGCTGGTAGTTTCCCCATTTCACAATTTTTGATACCCCTTTTTGAAGGTTTGACAACTGAAAATCTTATTATTTTAGAGCGTACTTTTTGGTGGTCTCATATCATTGGGATTTTTATTTTTCTTAATTACCTCTACTATTCAAAACACTTGCACATACTGTTGGCTTTCCCAAACACTTTTTTTTCAAATTTAAATGTGAATGGAAAATTTGCAGTAGATTACCACATCAAAAATGAGGTTCAAATGATGATGGATCCTAGTTATCAAGCCGCAGATTCGAATGGAGCTGTACCAGATAAGTTTGGAGCCAGTGATGTTTTTGATTTGAATTGGGTTCAACTGATGAATGCATACAGTTGTACCGAATGCGGTCGTTGTACGAGTGTTTGTCCGGCGAATGTTACAGGGAAAAAATTATCCCCTCGCAAAATTATGATGGATACCCGGGATCGTCTGGAAGAAGTAGGGAAAAATATTAATAAAAATGGAACGTTTCAACCCGATCAAAGACAATTATTAAACGACTATATCAGTGCTGAGGAATTATGGGCCTGTACTTCATGCAATGCTTGTGTAGAAGCCTGTCCAATTGAAATAGACCCTTTATCAATAATTATGGACATGCGACAATATTTGGTCATGGAACAATCAGCAGCCCCAAGGGAACTCAATTCAATGATGGGTAATATAGAAAACAATGGAGCCCCTTGGCCATTTAGCAACCAAGATCGTATGCTTTGGGCAAATGATGAAACCAATTAAACTTAAATTATGCAACGAGAAGAAGCAGAAAACTATTTACATCAAAAAGTAGAATCAGGAGAACTGGTAAGTCCAGTGCTTCCGGAGGGAGTTAAAAATTACCTCATTGATATTGACGGAACCATCTGCGATGACATCCCAAATGAAGAGCCCGAACGAATGGCCTCTGCGGAGCTCTATCCGGATGCGCTAGAAACACTCAATAAATGGTTCGACGAAGGCCATCTGATTTGTTTTTTTACTTCTCGGGTTGAAGCCCATCGCGAAGTAACTGAGAAATGGCTCGATGCGAATGGTTTTAAATATCATAGCCTTTTGATGGGAAAACCTCGCGGTGGAAACTATCATTGGATTGATAACCATCTAGTCAAGGCTACGCGCTACAACGGTAAGTTTACGGACTTGATCGAAAAAGAAGTAACTATTGAAGTTTTTGATGATGGTAAATCTGAATAATTAGTATTTATGAATATTCCCACACTTGCTCAATTAAATGCTGAAGGAAAAAAAGCTGATGTCCTTTTTTGGATTGGTTGTGCGGGAAGTTTTGATGATCGTGCTAAGAAAATCACCAAGGCTTTTGCTAAAATTTTAATCCAAACGCAAACTTCTTTTGCAGTTTTAGGAACTGAAGAAAGCTGTACGGGCGATCCAGCTAAACGAGCCGGGAATGAATTTTTATTTCAAATGCAGGCTCTTCAAAATATCACGAATTTAAACGGCTATGGCGTTACCAAAATTGTGACTACTTGTCCACATTGTTTTAATACGCTCAAAAATG
>JAYNHN010000078.1:9966-10572 GCA_038108035.1 Flavobacteriaceae bacterium | reverse complement strand
AAATAGGGGTCATTCCTGCCATTAAGTTGGCGCCTTTATTTACAAAAACTTCATCAATGATCCCGTCAAAAGGAGCATAGACTTTAGTTTTTGCTAATTGTTTTTCCATTTGAATTACTTGCTTTTGCTGAGCTTTGTATCGAGTCTGAGCTTCTAAAAACATCATTTCAGAACCGATTTTTTGTTTCCAAAGACGTTGGGTTCTTTCGAAGGTAGTTTTAGCGAGATCCAACTGTAATTTCATTTGATCCAATTGATCGGACATACCTGCATTTTCAATCACGGCAAGTAGCGCTCCTTTTTTTACGGATTGTCCTTCTTTGGTCAAAATTTGTTGCAAGCGACCATTGAACTCAGGATACAAATCTAAATTTTGACGGGTTTTTACATTGGCTTGCACTTCTACTTGATGGTTAAAAAGCTCTGGTTTCACTTCGAATGCGGTCACCAAGGCTCTTTTTTCATTGCCACTTAATTGATTTAAGATCGAATTGATTCGATCTAAATCTTGAGTAAGGGTTTTAATTTGTTGGGTATAAGCTACTTTTTGGGATTGGAGTTCTTCCAAACTGCTGTTTTCTGGATCGATCGTTTGAGGAGTGGAGG
>JAYNHN010000078.1:0-9956 GCA_038108035.1 Flavobacteriaceae bacterium | reverse complement strand
CACAAGAAAAAAGGACGAGCGAAAGGATAAAAATGTATTTTTTCATTGGAATGATTTTTAGGGTTGCGGAGTATTTAACAACGTTTCTAGATTTAACTTTTTTTGAATGACATTTTGAATGGCTTTGATGTAATTGTTTTGAGCGCCATACAGTTGAAGTTGAGCTTCTCTGAGTTCAAATGAACTGGAGACCCCTTCAAAGTACTTAATTTGATTTTTCTGTTGAATTCGGTTGGCCAGATCCAGATTGTCTTTGTTGGTAAAGTACGTATCAACGGCCAATTCATATTCATTTTTAGCGGCCTGTACTTCAATAGCAACACGTTCTTGTGTCTCTAAAAGTGAGGATTCGGCCTGATTTACTTTGATCTTAGCTTTTTGCGATTGTGCTTTTCGAAGAAACGAACTAAAAATGGGTACTTGGAGTGAAACCCCGAATAAGGCCGTACCAAACCATTTTTGGTCTGGGTTTGTAAACGAAAAGGTCTGACTGTTTCCAGTGTAATTGCCACTTAAAAAAGCGGACAATCGAGGAAGGTTTTTAGAGCGTTCGTATTTGTATAAATACCGTTCGGAAAGCAGATTGTTTTCCGCAATTTTGATATCGATATTGTTACTAAGGTTGAGTTCTTGATCGGTTTTGACCGTAAAGAGTCCTTCTGAAGTCAGTTCTTTTAATGTTTCGCTAAGAAACAAAGGAGAAGCAGTGGGAAAACCCATCAAAAGTTTAAGCATGTCTAAGGTAATGCGTTCGGTATTCTGAGCATATCGAAGCTGGGTTTCTATTTCCGCAAGAGTGAGTTTCAATTGTTCGACACTCTCTTCTTCTTCAAAACCATTTTCAAACAATGCGGTTAGTTCTTTGAGATTATCTTTTAGACTGGTTCTATTTTTTTCTAAAAATTGAATATTTTCTCGTATTAATAAAACGGAGGAGTAGGTGGTGACAATATTCTTTTTGATTTCGAGTTTTGTTTTTTCTAAAACATTTTCTGAAATCATAAGATACACTTTGGTCGCCTCAAGGCCTACTAAATAGGATCCATCAAAAATCAATTGCTGAAGGGAGACTGCTCCAATCATGTTTTGGGGAGTCCCGAATTGTACTTCTGCAAATTCCCCTTCCTTTCCACCAAAAAATTGCGCAGGGATCAAAGAAGTAGGCAATTCAATAAAATTTTGATAATCAGCTTGAGCCGAAATTTGAGGAAGTCCGATGGCAATGGTGCTCCACTTTTCTTTGTAAGCACGTTGCACCTCTCGATTGGCATTGAGAATGGCTCGGTTATTTTCTATACCAAAAGCGACTGCTTCCTCAAGCGAGACTGTATCAGGTAAATTTTGAGCACTACTCAATTGTACACTAATAAGCATTCCCAGGAGGAAAAATAATCTGTATATCATAGGTTCATTTCTTTTTTATAATGTTCTAGTTTTTCGGTGCCTTCTGCTGAACAGATGGCCCGCAGATGGTATTCAGAGAAGGCAACCATTAATTGATCAATTTTATATTGTTGAGGTGGAAATAGACCGATATCTGTTATACCTCGTACTCCATTGAAGAAAATCCGAGTTACAAAATTGACATCGATCGATTGACGAAAGAGACCCATTTGAATCCCTTTTAGAATGCTTTTTGCAAAAAAGCTGCCCAAAACATCAAATTCCATTTCTTTAAGGTGGTTGTGAATAGAGGGATAGTATTTTTGCAATTGATAATGCGGAGAGTTTTTTTCACCGGAAAGGTGTTTGAGGGCTTCTTTTTTTAATTGATACAATTCAATGATGGGGTCTTTGGAGTGTTTGGTGACTCGTATCATCTCTTCCATAATTACTTGAAAATGACCTTGTGCACACTCTCGAACAAGGTTTTCTTTAGTTGGAAAATGGTTGTAAATTGTTTTTTTGGAAACACCCATTTCTTGGGCAATATCATCCATGGTCGCAGTTTTAAAGCCGTACCTCAAAAATAGCGTTAGTGCTTTCTGGACAATGTTCTCCCTCACCTTAATTTTTTTGCAAAGATATCAAAGGAAACGAATTAAACAATAAAAGTTTCCAAAGTTTCTGCTCGTATTATGTTATTAAAAACTCCTATTTTTAACAAAAAAAGAATGGCATCGTTGAAAAAGTATCAATCCCTGTTCAATTCCGGGTTAAAAAGTCTTAATCACCGTGAAGAACCCCGAGGTTTGTACGCCCCTGTGGAATACCTTTTAAAGTTGGGTGGTAAAAGACTGCGGCCTGTTTTGGTATTGATGGCTACGGAGGCCTTTGGGAAAAAGCCAAAAGAAGGGCTCCCAGCCGCATTATGCGTTGAGGTGTTTCATAACTTTACCCTTATGCATGACGACATTATGGATGATGCACCCTTAAGAAGAGGACAAGCAACGGTTCATGAAAAATGGGATGTCAATACCGGGATTTTATCCGGAGATGCTATGCTGATTCAGGCCTATCAATTTTTGGAAAATTATCCCGTTGATCTCCAAGTGAAACTCACTCAACTATTGAGTAAAACAGCCATCGAAGTGTGTGAAGGTCAACAGTACGATATCGACTTTGAAAGTCAAAAGACCGTGACCATTGATGCCTATTTGCAAATGATCAAGTTGAAGACTGCTGTTTTGGTAGGATGTTCATTAAAAATGGGTGCGTGGATTGGAGGTGCTTCCGATGAAGATGCACAATTGATATATGATTTTGGGGTACTTTTAGGAATTGCTTTTCAAGTTCAAGATGATTATTTAGATGCTTTTGGAGACCCGGAAACCTTTGGTAAACAAGTAGGCGGGGATATTATAGAAAATAAAAAAACGATTCTTTTTCACAAAACTATGGAAAAAGGTACGCCGGAACAAAAAGCGGATTTGTTGGATTGGTTTGAGAATACCTCTTCAAAAGAGGTTTACAAAAAAATTGAAGCGGTAAAAGCTCTTTTTGTAGGAACAGGGGCAGCAAAACAGAGTAGAGAGTTTGTAGAATTCTATACTCATAAAGCTTTTAAAAAGTTGGATCAGGTAGAATTAAAATCCGAAACCAGAGCTGTATTCAAGGCTTTTGGTCAAAATCTGATGGAGCGAAAGTTTTAAAAAAGCTGTTTCCTAAGGGCCCCCAAAAACCAACCGATTTGCCTTGAAGTAAACGAGGACATGATTTTTAACTCTTCCCAAAGATTGGTTTGTTCATTTAAAAAACGAAAAACTCTTAGGCAAGAATTTTTGGCGAACATCCGTTCAAATAGCTCACTTCCCTCTGCATTGTACCTCGTTAAGACCTCTAAGAACAGTCGATCGTAAAATCGAAAACGGTTTTTAGTAGTAAAATCGTTCAAGGGTTTTCCTAGTTTGAGAAAGGGGACCAATCGATCAATTTGTCTACGCGTATTTTGAAAGGTAAAGCCTGTACTGGCTTTGGTCCACCCTCCGGCAGTTCCGATATGCAGTAGTGAACTCGTATTCAATTGTTCAAAAGGAAAGCAACTCATGGGAATATTTCCTTGTTCCTTTTCTGTAATACGGTAGTTGTCAACCCCTTTGGATTCAAGGTAGCTTTGAATCCCCTGTTCGTATTCTTCTTTTTCAAGTACTTCTTTTGAAAACAGAGTATATTCAAATAGAGCATTTCGCTTATCAGTTGGGAGTACGTATAAAAAACGAGTTTCGTTTTTTTGGGGGATCGTAAAATCCATAAAAAGAATTTTGTCAGGATCAAAGGAGTCCGTATCCGTTTGGATAAACCACCCTAAAAAATGCTGCTGTAAAACGGGATATTTTTTTTGGGCAAATAGGGGTTTGGGATCAAAGAGACTATTCAATACCTTTTGGGATTCAAAAATCCCTTGATCGGTAAATACCGTAGTGGTTTGCCCAATCGACTGAAGGTTTTCGATATAAGCTTGTACTCGTGTGATATTTTTATGCTTTTGAAATTCTTTATTGAGGGAGTTGTAAAAAGGTTGGGAGCGCAACATTTTGTATTGATAGGGATTCAGATCCATTTTTAAATGGATATTTTGAGAGACAAACTGAGCCGTTCTCCACTTTTTAAAAAGCAATTTTTCAAAATCACTTTCTTTTTCTTCCCAAAAGCACCAAGTACGATCGTTTGAATTTTTGTTTTCCTTTTCGATCAATAGTATTCTTGAGGTATTGAAATGGGAGTCCTCAGAGAGTGCCTTGAGCAACAACAGCCCGGAAGCTCCTCCGCCACAAATGATATAGTCAAACTGCTGCTTTTTCATAGACGCCATGTAAAAGTAACTAAAAGTTGGGGATTACGGACGATCTGGTTTAGAAGTATTATTTTTGCTTAAAAGTTAATTGTTATGGACCAAATTCTTAATTTCTTTGAAAACACGGATCCTGTTTTAGGGGCATTGTATGCGACACTGTTTACTTGGGGTCTTACGGCTTTGGGAGCTTCTTTGGTATTTTTTGTAAAAAGCATGAACCGTGCCGTTTTGGATGGACTCCTAGGTTTTACGGGTGGTGTTATGGTGGCAGCCAGTTTTTGGAGTTTGTTGGCTCCGGGAATTGAAATGAGTCCTGGAGAAGGATTTACCAAGGTCATTCCTGCGGCTGTTGGATTCGGTATGGGTGCTTTATTCATTTTTGGCTTGGACAAAATACTGCCTCATATTCATATCAATTTTAAAGAAAGTGAAGGGATCAAAACACCTTGGCACCGAACGACTTTATTGGTTTTGGCGATTACACTACATAACATTCCAGAGGGATTGGCTGTGGGTGTTTTGTTTGGAGGGGTGGCGGCAGGCATTCCCGAGGCATCTATAGCGGGAGCGGTTGCACTCGCCATTGGAATTGGAATACAAAATTTTCCGGAAGGAATTGCCGTTTCCATGCCCATGCGGAGACAAGGAGTCAGCCGATTTAAAAGCTTTTGGTTTGGACAGCTATCGGCAGTTGTGGAGCCCATAGCAGCAGTCATAGGAGCAGTTGCCGTTACTTTTTTCACTCCCATTTTACCTTATGCTTTGTCTTTTGCAGCAGGAGCTATGATCTTTGTTGTGGTCGAAGAAGTGATTCCGGAGACGCAGTTGGACAAATATACAGATGTTGCCACTTTGGGTTTTATAGGTGGGTTTATCGTAATGATGTGCTTAGATGTAGCCTTGGGTTGAATTTACTCTTTGTCAAAAGCATTCCAACCTTGGGCCGTCAATTCAATTTGATGCCCCAAACCATTAATCAATTGACAGCCTTCTTTTGGATCGGTGGCGTGTCCGATAACCGTTAGTAGTGGGTGGTTTTTAATTTTGTCATACTCCTTTTGTGCTACGGTAAATAGCAGTTCATAATCTTCTCCTCCGTTGAGAACGGCTGTTGTTGAATTGAATTTAAATTCTTCACAAATTCCAATTACTTCGGGATCGATGGGGAGCTTTTCTTCAAAAAGGTGAAATCCAACTTTTGAATTTTTGGCCAAGTGCATGATTTCCGAAGAAAGGCCATCACTGATATCGATCATTGCAGTAGGGACAATTTTGAGTTCTTCTAACAAATCAATGATATCTTTTCGTGCTTCGGGTTTGAGTTGA
The DNA here is from genome assembly GCA_038108035.1 of Flavobacteriaceae bacterium. GTDB lineage: Bacteria > Bacteroidota > Bacteroidia > Flavobacteriales > Flavobacteriaceae > MS024-2A. The sequence continues at coordinate 4,396 of JAYNHN010000078.1, read as the reverse complement.
CGTTCGATACTGTAAGTATAACCGCTTAAGTCGGGTTGGTTGTTTGGATTGACTTTGAAAACGGCTTTTTCACGTTCCAAAACTTGCAAGCCCATATAAGCACCGCCCAAATCGCCACTTACCACCAAAAGATCATTTTCTTGAGCACCCGAGCGCTTCACGATTTTATTTGTTGGTGCTGAGCCCAGTGCGGTAATAGAGAGTGTTAGTCCTGAGGTGCTACTGGTGGTATCGCCCCCGACCAAGTCCACTTTGTAGTTTTTGCATGCCAATTGAATTCCCGTATAGAGTTCTTCGATTGCTTCTAGAGTAAAGCGATTGGAAACCGCAAAGGAAATCGTAATCTGAGAAGGTTGCGCATTCATGGCGTAAACATCCGATAAATTAACCATAACGGCTTTGTATCCCAAATGCTTTAAAGGCATATAACTCAAATCAAAATGAACCCCTTCAATTAGTAAATCCGTTGTTAAAACGATGGGGTCTTTTTTAAAATGTACCAACGCCGCATCGTCTCCAACACCTATTAAACTGGAAGGATGCTCGAGGGTAAATGTTTCGGTCAAATGTTGGATTAATGAAAATTCTCCTATCGAGGAAAGTGGTGTCTTGGATGGATTCTTAGATTCTAACATTTGGCAAAAGTAAACATCCTAATTAAAAAGTTAAAGTTTATCTGGATTTATGCTTTTTATGTAATTTTGCTTAAAATACAGCCATACTTATTTAATTGTCTCAATAAAAGAGATAGACCGTTTAAAAAGCAGTTCTAAAAACCGTAAGCCTTATGCCAAAAACCATAGATAGATTTTTTTATTTCAATCTGATAATTTTGCTTTTAGTAAGCTGTACTAAAGAAATCGAGATAGAAGAGGATCCTTCCAATAGAGTGAATTGTTTGAATGGTATGGCGGGAATTTATCCCTGTAATGGGTATGATTTACTCTCACGAATTCCGTTATCGGATTTAGGGGGTACTGAGGGGAATGACAATTGGGGTTGGACAGATCCAGATACAGGTAAAGAATATGTCCTATCGGGTTTAAATAATGGGACTACTTTTGTGGATATTAGTGACCCTGAGAACCCCATTGTTTTAGGGAAACTACCTACAGCAACCTCTCCCAGTCCGTGGCGAGATATAAAAATCTATAAAAATCATGCTTTTATTGTGAGTGAAGCATCTGAACACGGTTTACAAGTTTTTGATTTGACCCGATTACGTGGGGTGACTTCCAACCAAACTTTTACAGTTGATAAACGTTTAACTGAGTTTGGCAATGCACATAATATTGCCATCAATGAAAGTACAGGTTTTGCTTATGTGATTGGTTCCAATCTCTATCAAGGAGGTCCGATTTTTATTGATATTAACGATCCTAAAAACCCAAAAGTTGTGGGTGGATACGAAGATGCTTCCTATACTCACGACGCTCAGGTTGTTATCTACGAGGGTCCAGATTCGTCCTACAAAGGCAAAGAATTGTATTTTGGTAGCAATAGCGATGGAGGAAACAACAATCGAGTCGTTATAGTAGATGTAACTGATAAAGAAAACCCTGACTTAATCCAATCCATTACTTATGAAAATGGAGGATATACCCATCAAGGATTTTTATCGGAGGACCACCGTTATTTCTTTTTGGGAGATGAGTTGGACGAACTGCGTTATGGATCCCCGACCTCAACAAGGATATTTGATGTTTCGTCTCTTAAAGAGCCCAAACTTCACGTCAATTATTTATCAAGTGTATCGTCCATTGATCACAACGGTTATACTCGTGGAGATTTGTTTTTTATAGCCAGTTATACTGCTGGGCTTCGCGTTTTAGATATTAGTGAAATTGATGCCAAAACCGTATCCGAAGCAGGATATTTTGACACTTATCCAGCAAATAATAATGCTTCATTTGATGGCGTTTGGAATGTATATCCTTATTTTGAAAGTGGTGTGATTGCTATAAATGACATCAATTCGGGTCTTTTTTTAGTAAAAGCATCTGAGTAGTATTTTTCAAGAATTTGCTGAGAGGGGTCTAGTTCTATACGGGGTTGGGTCGAGTGAAAGATTAGAGTACCTAGCAAAAGTACTTTTATCCATTAAAGTTTGATTTCAAAAATGGGGTATCATGGTAATTTGTCTCTGGGTGAAAACGGAAATTTTAATTAAAAATATAGGACTTTGATTTACAAGGGCATGAAAATAAGGCTAACAATAAAACTTATGTTTTATACTGTTCTATTCTTTTTTCTATCCTGTTTCAAAGAAAAATTAAAAAATGAATCTACAGGATTGACCTCAGAAGAATCTAACATGTGGATCAATACACTAGGGGGATCTAAAAATGATGCTGCTAATGCAGTCGTTTCTACGGCTGATGGGGGGTTTGCAGTTTTGGGTTACACGCAAAGTAATGACGGCGATCTTGTGGGAAAATCCAATGAGAGTTTTGATGTTTGGTTGCTTCGATTTGATGAAGAAGGAGAACACCAGTGGAATAAAACTTTTGGAAAATTTGGAAATGATCAAGGGACAAGTCTTTTGGAAAAAAAGGAAGGAGGATTCGTTCTTTTGGGATTTCAAGAAAGTGCTCTAGTTGGGGACCTTACAGAGAAACTTTCCCTTAATATTTGGGTGGCTTCTTTGGACTCAATGGGAAATCTACTTTGGGAAAAAACCCTTGGGTATTCAGGTTCAGACTATGGAACTCATCTAATTCAAACAACCGATGGAGGATATCTTTTGGTTGGCGTACTTGATGTGACTGCATCGGGAGGATTAGGGAACAAACGAAGTCGAAAACATGCTGGAGGTGATTATTGGGCACTCAAACTGGATGCCACAGGAAATTTGCAATGGAGCAATTACTATGGTGGGGGTTTTACGGATACGCCTAACGGAGTTGAAACAACAGCCGATGGAGGATACTTGATTGTGGGTACCTCGGACAGTAAAGACACGGATATCTCCAAAAACCGGGGGAGTTATGACTTTTGGGTAGTTAAAATTTCAGATCAAGGAAAACTACTCTGGGAAGAAAATTATGGAGGCGACCAAATCGATGAGGCTCGAGCCGTCACTACAGATGCACAAGGCAATTTTATTATTGTGGGAGACTCCCGAAGTTCGGATCAGAATGTGAGTTCCAACAAGGGTGGTGCCGACTTATGGGTTATTAAAATCTCTCCCGAAGGGGAATTGTTAGAAGAAAAAACATTTGGAGGGAGCAGCTTTGATGTTGGTTACTCTGTAACTTTCACTCAAAATAACGATTTGTTAATTTCGGGAAGTTCACGAAGTTCGGATGGAGATTTAAAGATGAATCGAGGGCAAAATGATCTTTGGGTACTCTGCCTGGATGCACAGACCTATTCCCTAAAATGGCAACAATCTTTTGGAGGGTCCAATATCGATTTTGCTTATGATGCCGTTGAACTCAACAATAAAGCAGTAATAGTGGTTGGGAAGACCAATAGTGATGACGGTGACCTTACCGAAAATAGAGGCTTTTCCGATTTAGTAATTGCTAAAATCCAAAACCCATGAAAAAGATTTTTTTACTAATGATCTCCCTTAGTTTTGTTTTATCTTGTAACAAAGATAGACTTCTACAGGAAGGTAAGATTGGTTTTGTTTTCACACATAATTGGGATGGAATGCCCGTTTCTGAATCAGATTTTAACAGTATCAAATTTACAAATGCAAATGGTGAGAAATTGAGTATCGAAAAACTTCGGTATTTGATCTCCAAAATAACCTTAATGCATGAAGATGGAATGACTACTGTCCTGGATGGCTACCATTTGATCGATCTTGAAAAACCGGAAACCCTTTCTTTCAGTACTCCTAAAAATATTGCTTTGGGAAGTTATTCAAAGGTATCGATGACTTTTGGATTTAATCAGGAAGACAATCAAGACGGGATTTATCCCGATTTAAACTCCGCCTCATGGAATGTGCCAGGGATGTTGGGTGGGGGCTATCACTTCATGCAGTTTGACGGAAAATTTATTGATCAAACCGATGCCATCGTTAATTTTAATTTTCATGCTATACGCGCAGTGGATAGGAGTAATCCCGAAAACCTGACTTTCCAAAATACTTTTTTTGAAATTAGTCTTGGAGCGTTAACGATTAAGAATCAAAGTCAGATTGAAGTCCAGATGAATATTGGCGAGTGGTTTAAAAATCCAAACCGGTGGGATTTAAATGTTCTTAGGACGAGATTGATGCCTAATTTTGAGGCACAGATAAAAATAAGTCAAAACGGGCGTTCCGTGTTTAGCGGTTATACCCAAGAGTGATCATGTTAGAAAAAAGAGTAGGAATAGCGATACTTTGTCTGTTTCAGATTTTGGGGTGTTCAAAGAATACTCCCACTGAGAACTATGTAGC
>JAYNHN010000077.1:0-10622 GCA_038108035.1 Flavobacteriaceae bacterium | reverse complement strand
CCCAGTCGTTTCCCTTTTAGACGTACCGTATCTAAATGATCATAACGAATGGGAGTACTTTGAAAACTGTATGGATCAAGCGGGTCTACTCCAACAAGCGCACTCATCAAAATGGCATTGTCAATTACATTTTTAGTCATGGGACCAGCAGTATCCAAACTACTTGATATGGGAACGATTCCACTTCTACTAACCGCTCCAATAGTGGGTTTCAATCCCACAACACTATTCTTTCCTGAGGGTGATAAAATCGATCCCGAAGTTTCCGAACCGATAGCGGCAACAGCGTAATTAGCAGCTACTGCTACTCCACTTCCTGAACTAGAGCCTCCCGTTTCAAAAACTTTTCTACCATATGGATTTAGAGTTTGCCCTCCCATAGCACTGTATCCAACCGGGCAACCTTGACAAAAATAATAGGCCCATTCACTCATATTGACTTTACCCAAAATAAGAGCTCCTTTATTTTTTAACTGTCTTACAATAAAGGCGTCTTCTTTGGGAACATTTTGCTCCAGTACGGCAGCTCCTGCGGTGGTTGGCATGGGAACCGCATCAATATTGTCTTTCAAAAGGATGGGCATACCGTACAAGGGATGTTTAATGACCTCTTCTTGAATCTTGTCTAGCTCTCGCGCTTGTTCAAGCACCTGAGGATTTAAGGAAATTATTGCGTTGAGATAGGTATTGCGCTGTAATTCGTAGTGGTAAATACGATATAGATAAAACAAGGTCAACTTTTCGTAATTCAGCACGCCCGTTTTGATTTTTTGCTGAATAGCAGGAATGTTTTGTTCTAAAATAAAAGGCTTCAGTGCATCGTGTTCCTCTTGGGTAAATTGATTTAGTGCTTCTTTAAAAGGAAGGAAAAATGAGTTCCGATCCCTGTGCTGAGATTGAATTCTCTTGTATTGCATCCGTTGGATCTGATGGTTTGAATTGGCTGCTAATTCCTCGGTTTCATTGTAGGGTTCCCATAGATTCAAAGGGGGGGGAGTTTCCTGTTTACAACTACTTAAAAGAATCCCGATTAAAAAGAAAACTGAAAACGATCGCATATCCTATTGTTTTAAAACTTGTTTAAAATACTTAATTGTTTCTTCGGCCACATGATTGTATTCTGTATTGGAAAGAGAACTAGTCAAAACATGATCTTTTGCTTCTGGAAATGCTTTTTGATATTTTAGAGAATCGGGTGTCCCCAATTGGTCAAACATTTTCAGCATAGCATCTACTGAAACGACTTGATCTTGTAAACTGTCATTTTTATAATAATAGCCTAAAAAAACAGGAGCAGTTACTTTATTAAAGGTTGATTTTTTCATTTTTATGTCCAAAAACTTTTGCATATGTGTCAGCGATTCCAGACGCGTTTTGGTAGTCCAATATTTTTTCTTTTCCTCACTGGAAGTCATCATGTAGTGATAATTTCCCCCTTTGACGAGTCGAGCAATTTGCAAGCCCCAAGGCTTTGACAACAATTCTGACTTAGGATCGAATACAGCAATATTTGGGCTGAACAGTCCGAATGCAGCAATTTTTGGATCAGTACCTAAACTTAAAGATAAGGCACCCCCATGTGAAGTTCCCAGTACAATCACTTTTTCACCCAAACGTTTTGCAATCTCGAGAGCTTCTAAACCGGACTGCCAATATTGTTCGTTGTTGTATTCAAGCATGGGTTCCTCCTCTTCCAATCCATGACCAAATAATCTAGGAACATACAAATTGGCATTAAAAGCCTCAGCTATGAGTTTATGAACGGGATCCCCCTCCATTCCAGAGGCGGTAAATCCATGTAAATATACGACACTGTAATCGGTCTTTTGAGGAAGGGAATCATTGAAGAGAATATACGAAGCATTTCCCGGACGAACATTTCCCAGAGAGGTTTCCTTAGAAGAAACCCATTGTTCTAATTCGTTTAATTCAATGGGGACTTTGGGAATCTCATCTCTAAACATAGGGGTCTCTACTCGAGGGCCAACTAAATAAATAGCACCCAATAGAAGTAAAAACACAGTAAATCCTTTAATAATTTTCATAATCAATAGCTAGCTAAATAGTGTTTTAATAAATTCTTGTTGATCGAAAATTTGAAGATCGTCAATCCCTTCACCCACTCCAATGTATTTAACTGGTATTTGAAACTGATCGGAAATCCCCAATAGTACCCCTCCTTTGGCGGTTCCGTCTAATTTGGTAATGGCGAGACTGCTTACTTCTGTTGCAGAAGTAAATTGCTTGGCTTGTTCAAATGCGTTTTGACCCGTAGAACCATCCAAAACCAAAAGAACTTCATGGGGAGCATCGGGAATCACCTTGTTCATTACCCGTTTTACTTTTGACAATTCATTCATCAAATTGATCTTATTATGTAAACGTCCAGCGGTGTCGATAAAAACAATATCGCTTTTTTGAGCTTTTGCAGACTGTAAGGTATCAAATGCTACGGAAGCCGGATCGCTGCCCATTTCTTGTCTGACTAAGGGTGCACCCACACGATCGGCCCATATTTGAAGCTGATCGATTGCACCGGCACGAAACGTATCGGCCGCACCCAAAAGAACCTTTTTCCCTGCGGTCTGGTAGCGATGAGCCAATTTACCCACCGTAGTGGTCTTACCGACTCCATTGACCCCTACGACCATCACCACATAAGGAGTTGATGGGAGTGCGGTGTCAAAAGTTTTCTTATCACGCTGGGTATCTACCAATAAAGCAAGTATTTCCTCCTGCATCATCTGCATTAAATCCTGGATCCCTAGGTATTTTTCTTTTGCCGTTCGAATCTCTAGTGCTTCTATGATTTTTAGAGTTGTTGCCACACCCACATCGGATTGAATTAACACATCCTCCAACTCATCGAGGACGGTGTCGTCAATTTTAGATTTTCCGATAACGGCAGTTCCAAGTTTAGAAAGAAATGATTTTTTTGTGCTGGACAAACCTTCCTCTAATTTGGACTTGTCTTGTTTTGAAAAAAAAGCTTTAAGTTTTCCCATGACTTTATTGTATAAAAAAAGCTACCTTAAAAGTAGCTTTTATTTTTGGGTTTGGGTATAAAGATTATTGTTTGTCCAACCAATCCTTGGCTAAATCCGGAGGAATAATTGTTTCCACAAAGCTGTAAGAATTGCTTCCGTTCTTTTTTACCATTTTAATGGCTTTTGTTAATCTTTTTGAACCCGTTTGTAATGTTGCTACCGACTTCTTTGCCATGACTTATTTGATTTCTTTATGAACCGTCATTTTTTTCAAAATCGGGTTGAATTTTTTAATTTCTAAACGCTCCGGCGTATTTTTCTTGTTTTTGGTCGTAATATAACGAGACGTTCCGGGTTGTCCCGAGCTTTTGTGCTCAGTACATTCCAAGATAACTTGTACTCTGTTTCCTTTCTTTGCCATTGTTCTTAGCCTTTATAGTGACCTTTTTCCCGGGCTTGTTTCAAAACCGCTGAGATTCCTTTTTTATTTATCGTTTTGAGCGTTGCTGCTGAAATGGTCAAAGTGATCCATTTCCCTTCTTCAGGAATAAAAAAACGTTTTTTGATGATGTTGGCATCAAAGCGGCGTTTTGTCCTATTTAGAGCGTGAGACACGTTGTTTCCAAACATAACGCGCTTTCCGCTAATTTCACAAACTTTTGACATGATGGTCTTCTTTAAATGTGGGTGCAAATTTAACATTTTTATTAGAGTAACAAAAAATTCTTTTGGCTTATATTTGATAAATATAATTGAGCTCTCAAATCTTATTACTCTGGTGCGTGACATCTCCTATTCTCATTCAAATTGTACAATTTTTCCCGATACCCAGTACTCAACTCTGGCATACACTAACCCAAGTGGACCAGATGAGACAGTGGTTTATTAAAGAAATACACTCTTTTGAACCTCAAATAGGGTTCCAAACCGAATTTTTAGTTTCTCATCTAGGAAAACCCTATACCCATTACTGGCTTGTGCAGAAGGTTACCCCCAGCCAAATGCTACAAATGGATTGGAGCTATAAAGAATATAAGGGAAACATGGTAGTTGTTTTTTTGTTGGATGAAGTATCCGAGGGTGTCGAACTGACTCTAAACAGCACAGTAACAGAACCCTTTCCTGATGAGGAAATCTTTTCTTACTCCTCAATAAAGAAAGGTTGGACGGGCTTAATACAAAACCAACTCGTAAATTTTATTAAAAAAATCTAAATGAATGATGATAAAAAAATTAATCTTACTGTCTTTTACAATACTACTCAGTTGTTCCATTCCTGTTAAAAAGAACTCCCCTAAAACCGTTGAGGAGATTGAATATGAATTTATTATGCAAAAGATTGTAATCCCTGTTGTAATTAAAGGAGAAATCTATCGTTTCCTTTTTGACACCGGCTCTAAAACAATAATATCTAACCAACTTAGAGAAAAACTAATCCCAAAAGTTCAATACGAATGGAATATTTATGATGGTAACAATCAACGACTTTACATTCAAGAATTATTTTAATAATGCCACAAAAGCCAATAACTCAAGAATCGGTGCCGAATTACTAGAATACGGAGTGATGACTTTTGATTTTATCAATGAAAAATTTTATTTCAATACCTCTAAAAAGGGAATTTACTTAGATAGAAAAAAACCATTTTTCCATCCCACTTATCTAAACAAAAAAATAATAGTGGGTATTGTTTGGGATAAATCTCTTAAAGATAAAATTCAATTCGGAGATCAAATTCTAGAGGTTAATGGTAATGATTTGACAAAAATGAACTTTTGTGATCTTGTCTTAGGAGATTCTTTTTTTGAAAAAGAGAATGATATCATAAAATTCAAAGATAAAAAGGATTCAATATTTACTTTGGATTTAAAATAAGAAAAGAATTATTCTCAAGAAGTCTTTAGCAGTTCTTTATACACCAACTCCAAAGCCTTATTTACCGCTTTTCCTACCACGCGTTTCCGATGTTTACCAAAGAGAAATTTTTCGCTATATACTTCATTATCAGTAGCAATTCCAATCCATACGGTTCCAATTTCTGCATCGGAATCTCCTTTGGTGGGTCCTGCATTACCGGTGGTTGCAATTCCCAGCGATGATCCCATTTTTTCTTTGACGCCCTGAGCCATGGCTTCGGCTACTTCTTTGCTGACCACCGAAAAATCCTGAATTAATTCAGCAGGCACACCCAGTATATGGGTTTTTGTTTCAGTCTGATAAGTTACCACACCCCCCTTAAAATATTGAGAAGCACCCGGAATTTGAGTCATTCGATGAGCTATTTCTCCACCGGTACAACTTTCAGCAACTGCCAAGGTTTTGTTTTGGGTAATAAAGCGATATTGAATTTGGGCTTCCATAGAAGTCTCTTCTTCAAATCCCACAAAAATATCTTCAATTAATGGGCGTAATTTTTCAATTTGAGTGTCTATCTTTTTTTGAAGGATTTCTTCATGGATTCCCGATGAGAAAAGGCGCAAACGAACTCTTCCTAAATTGGGCAAATACGCCAATTTAATATCCTCTGGGAGTGCATTTTCCCAGTGCGCTATCCTATGGGCAATGGCACTTTCACCCAGACCATAGGTAATTAGGGTCCTATGAAGAATAAAAGGTCTTTTAAAATGTTTCTTAACGGCAGGGATCACCTGATGGGTCATTAGAGATTTCATCTCAAAAGGAACCCCGGGCAAAGAGACGATCACCTGATCCTCTTTTTCAAACCACATACCCGATGCAGTTCCGGGATGGTTTTTTAAAATTTTAGCTTTTTGAGGAAGTAGAGCTGGATGTCGATTTTCTTGAGTAATGGGAGTCGAGATGTATTTTCGGAAAATTTCCTCAATATGATCTAAAATTTCTTGATTTTGAACCAATTGATCCTCAAAATACTCACAGAGTGTATGTTTGGTAACATCGTCTTTGGTTGGTCCTAAACCACCAGTAAGGACGATGAGCTGCGCTCTTTCCTTGGATTGGTTTAGAGCCTTTACAATGGAAGCCTTTTCATCGGATATAGTCGTAATTTGAGCAATCTCAATTCCAATCTTATTCAAGGTTTGAGCCAAAAAAACAGCATTAGTATTTATAATTTGTCCAATTAAAATTTCATCTCCTATGGTGATCAACTCTGCCTTCATCTCACTTTATTTTTACACTGAAGGCTTTCTGACCCTCCAAAAATCCTTCCAAACATTCATTCTCTCGAACTACACCCACTCCAGAAGGAGTGCCTGTAAACAATATATCCCCAATCTTAAACGTAAAATATTGAGAACAATGGGCAATCAATTCATCAATTTTCCAAAGCATTTGAGAGGTATTTCCTTTCTGAACGGTCTCTCCATTTTTTTCCAATGAAAAATCAAGATCGTCCAAGTTGGAAAATTGATTTTTGTCAAACCACTCACCCACTAATGAAGAACCGTCAAAAGACTTTGCTTTTTCCCAAGGTAGTCCTTTTTCTTTAAGTGCTTTTTGAACGGATCGGGCAGTAAAATCAATTCCCAAACCGATTTCATGGTAATATTTATGTGCAAATTGTTTTTGAATGTGTTTTCCAATTCGATTGATTCGAACTAAAACTTCCACTTCGTAATGGATATCATCCGTAAAATGCGGAATAAAAAATGGCTGCTTTTTTTGAAGTAGCGTCGTATCAGGCTTAATAAAAACAACTGGTTCTACCGGTCTTTGGTTTTTCAACTCTTCAATATGGGCTGCGTAATTTCTTCCAATACAAACAATTTTCACAGATTTACCCTTTAGTGTTCATAGCTTGAAGTCGGATTTCGGTCAAAACTTTTTTTGTATATCGAGGGAAATCAGCGTTGAGTACCCATCCGAAATAACCCGGTTCTTTTTCAAGGATCTCCGTTACTTTTTTGCCTTTGTGTTTTCCAAAACCAAAACACATTTCTCCTGCTTTATCATAGACGACAAATCCAGCAAAATCAGCTGTTTTACGTCGCATACTAAAGGCATTCAAAAAATCGATGTTGGGTTCCAAATCGGAATATCGATCCAGTTGAGCCATTAAAACATCGTGAGTAGCTTTCGTATCTGCATGAGCAGAATGGGCATCCGTTAGGTCTTCATTGCAATAATATTTTAAAGCTGCAACTAGGGTTCGAGCTTCCATTTTATGAAAAATGGTTTGTACGTCTACTGTTTTTATATTTTTAAAATCAAAATTTACTTCGGCTCTCAATAATTCCTCGACTAATAAGGGGATATCAAACCGATCTGAATTAAAACCGGCTAGATCACACCCTTTTATAAAAGAATGAATAACAGAAGACCGTTGTTTAAAGGTAGGCTCATTAGCGACCATTTCATCGGTAATTCCATGTACTGCTGCCGCCTCAACAGGAATAGGAACTTCGGGGTTGATACGCCATTCTTTCTTTTCTTGTGTTCCATCAGGATGTAATTTTAACACCGCCATTTCAACAATACGGTCTTTAGAAATATCCGTTCCGGTGGTTTCCAGATCAAAAAAACATAGAGGTTTGGTCAGTTCTAATTTCATGGTATCGAATTCATAATTTAAAGACTACAATAAACAAGTCGTCTTGTCGTACCGAAGGATCCGTCTGATTGAACGATTTGTTTCATGTTTTTGGAGTTAATAAGGGAGTGTTTCTTCCCAGTTTTCTAGATATTCAGCTACCCTTTTGACAAACATGCCTCCAGTGGCTCCATTGATGATTCGATGGTCGTAACTGTGAGAAAGAATGACCTTTTTTCGAATCCCGATAAAATCACCTTCGGGAGTTTCAATAACAGCCGGCATTTTACGTATGGCTCCAATAGCCAAAATCCCTACTTGGGGTTGGTTGATGATGGGTGTTCCCATAATAGAACCAAAATTACCAATATTAGTAAAGGTATAGGTACCGTCTTGAACTTCATCGGGTTTGAGTTTATTTTCTCTCGATCGGTTGGCCAAATCATTAACGGCTTTTGCCAAACCTACCAAATTCAAGTGATCCGCATTTTTGATCACCGGAACAATTAAATTCCCATCGGGTAAAGCAGTGGCCATGCCTAAATTAATGGCTTGTTTGATCACGATCTGATCTCCTTGAACACTACTGTTTAAAGCGGGGTAATCCTTTAAGGCTTTGATGATGGCCGTCATAAACAAAGGAGTAAAGGTAAGCTTGTCATTTTCTCTTTGTTGAAAAGTAGATTTTACTTCCTCGCGCCAATTCCATAAATCGGTTACATCTACTTCGATAAAGGATTGTACATGAGCCGCGGTTTCCAAACTGGATTTCATGTGACTGGAAATCAATTTTTCCATCCGAGACATTTCAATTATTTGATCGTTCCCGTTTAGAGAAATCGTCGGTTTTGATTCCAATATTGATTCCTCTTTTTCAAGGGAAGCAATCAATGGTTTAGGCTGGAAATTTCTATTTTTTATATAGTTTAAGATATCGGTTTTTGTCACACGTTTATCCAAACCCGTACCTTCTAGAGTGTCAAGTTCTTTAATGGATATCCCCTCTTCTTGAGCAATATTGCGAACCAAGGGTGAGTAAAATCTAGAGTTACCCTGGCCAAGGGGAGGAGAAAATGAAGTAATGGAAGGAATTTCTTCCATTAATTGTTCAGCTGCTTTTTCTGGACTATCTACTTTTTCTATCTGAATGGAAGGAATTGCTTCTGGAAGTACAGCCGTTTCATCCATTTCACGGTGAGGATCCACTCCTTTGAGCTCTTTGGTTTCGCCATCAAGCTCAATTACTGCAATAACGTCACCAACAGCAATCACCTCATTTTCTTCGAAGCGTTTTTCTAATAAAACACCCTCATTTTCTGAAGTCACATCGGTGTCAACTTTGTCGGTCGTAATTTCCACAATTGGATCGTCCATCTCAACCGTGTCCCCAACCTCCTTTAACCATTTAGTCAAAGTGGCTTCGGCAACACTCTCGCCCATTTTAGGTAGCTTTAATAGATATTGTCCCATGCTTAATTTTGTTATGCAAAAGTATCAATTTTTAACTTCGGGAAGAACCTTTTCCCTTACCAACTGCAAAATGTTCTAGTTTTTATGATTTTGTAATGGATGCCTCGAAGGGAATTCGAGCTAAAATACTCCTCCCTAAAGTTACTTCATCGGTGTATTCCAACTCATCACCAATGGGAATCCCTCTGGCAATGGTGGAGGTTTTTACCTGATAGGGTGCTAATAATTTAAAAATATAAAAATTGGTGGTATCGGCTTCCATGGTTGCACTCAAAGCAAAAATGATTTCAGAGATTTCACTGTTTTTTACTTTCTCCAAAAGAGTTTGTATGGTTAAATCTTGCGGACCGATCCCGTCCATAGGAGATATGATACCCCCCAATACATGATAAACCCCTTGAAACTGACCTGTGTTTTCAATCGCCATAACGTCTCGAATATCCTCTACCACGCAAATTAAGTTTTTATTTCTTTTTGGACTGGAACAGATTTCACAAAGTGTTGTATCGGATAGATTGTGACAACTGGAACAAAAAACAACACCCTCTCGGAGTTCGGAAAGGGCTGATGACAAAGTTTGAGTTTGTTCAATGGGTTGTTTGAGCAAGTGAAGAGCCAATCGCAATGCCGTTCTTTTTCCTATCCCTGGGAGTTGTGCAATTTCTTGCACGGCATTTTCAAGCAATTTTGAAGAAAAATCCATATGCAAATTTACAAAAACTCGGTTGAATCTTCTTTTGTACCTTTATCAAATTAAAGATATAAAATGATATCACCCCTTTTTATTCTCGGTCTTATAATAGGTTATTTTGTTATACTCATCGGGATAGCTTTTTTTACAGGGAAAGAAGACTCTAATGAATCTTTTTTCAAGGCCAATCGCAATTCTCCATGGTATTTGGTAGCCTTTGGAATGGTGGGAGCTTCTTTATCAGGCGTTACTTTTATTTCGGTACCCGGTTGGATAGAAGATTCAGGATTTACCTATTTTCAAGTAGTTTTGGGGTATTTAGCAGGGTATATGGTAGTCGCTTATGTTTTGCTTCCTGTTTATTACAAAAACAATGTAACTTCAATCTATGAGTACTTAAACGGTCGTTTTGGACCTCGCAGTCATCGGGCGGGTGCTTTCTTTTTCTTTTTATCACGGGTTCTGGGAGCAGCCTTTCGATTATTTCTTGTTGCAATTGTTATGCAGCAATTTATTTTTGATGCCTGGAACGTTCCTTTTGAGATTACAGTCATTCTGTCCATTTTACTTATCTGGGTTTATACTCAAAAAGGAGGTATCAAAACAATTGTTTTCACCGATACCCTTCAAACCGGTTTAATGATTTTATCTGTCATCTTATCAATTACCTATATTAATGATGCCCTAGGATGGGGCTTTTTAGATTTTCTCACTTCCTCAGAGTTGTCCCAGTACAACCAAATTTTTGTCACAGATTCGCTGCTCAGTAGAAATCATTTAGTTAAATCTTTTATAGGAGGTGCCTTTGTGACTATTTGTATGACAGGATTGGACCAAGATATGATGCAAAAAAATCTAAGTTGTAGAAACTTAAAAGATGCTCAAAAAAACATGACGGTCTTTAGTTTTGTTTTGGTCCTCGTAACAGGCTTATTTATGCTTCTAGGAGCACTACTTTATATC
>JAYNHN010000076.1:9921-10771 GCA_038108035.1 Flavobacteriaceae bacterium | reverse complement strand
ATATGATTCAGGCTCGGAATCATTGTAAACATTTATTAAAATGGCATCCTTGGTATAGGAACTACTTATCATTTCTGAATTTAAACCATCATATCCTTTACTAAAAATTAAATAAGGTATCTTCAATTCACATTTGATATTCTCGGTTCTAGGGATATTTGAATTTTCTCTATTCTTTTTAGGTTTATAAGTACAACCTAAAAAGAGAAAGAATGATATTATTATGAAAAACCTATTTTGCATTTCAAGTTTTTATTGGCTACAACTTGTATAAATCCGAAGGGTTGCGTTTATTTCGTTTATATATTTTCAAATTCTATCGTATTTAAGTTATTCTAAATCACAATTTTGAAGCCCATTAGAGGTGTCTAAAGGACTTTTAATATTTGCAAGAAATTTTTCGATTAAAGGTGTATAGGTCTCTCCAGTTTTAGAACGCCCATGCTCTAAAGCTTTTTGTATAAGGAGTAAACAATTAGCTAGTATCAAGGATATAGTTGCAATCAATTTCCTGTCGCAAGCAAAGGTGTCTTTTACATTGGTTTGCTCTAGATGAAAATGGGGTAGAAGTTGAATATTTTTCATGAGGCAGATCAGATTTGGATTTTCATTTATAAAAGTATTGAATTTTTAGTTACAGAAAGCACAAAATAAATTTCATGAGAATCCTTAGTTACGCAAAGGCTTCATTTTGTCTTTGATAGCATCCAGTCCAAGGTTGCCGATACTTCCCAAATGGGTGTGCTTTAATGTTCTGTTGGGAACATAGCTTCCGTTTTCAATAGCTTCTCCCAGTTCACGGTAGGCATCACGAAAGGGTTTACAAGCAAGAACTTCTGCGTTTAGGGTG
>JAYNHN010000076.1:8920-9911 GCA_038108035.1 Flavobacteriaceae bacterium | reverse complement strand
ACACTGAATAGGTAATCGTATTTTTTCTGCTCCGTACTGTTTTGACTTACTTGCATTTTGGGGAGTCTAAACAATAGGATGTCCAAGCAAGCTTTCAATTCCTGAACGGCATCAATGATAGGACCTTTGGCCAATTGTAATTCTCTGTGGTATCCGCTGGGTAAATTAGAAGTCAACAAAGCCAATTGATTAGGAAGGGATTGAAGAATGTTGCATTTTCCACGCACCAATTCAAATAAATCGGGATTCTTTTTATGAGGCATGATACTTGAGCCAGTGGTTAATTCGGAAGGGAAAGAGATAAAATCAAAATCTTGACCCATATAGAGACAAACATCCATACTCATTTTTGCCAAACTACTACCAATGCTTGATAAGGCCATAGCAGTGCTTTTCTCTAATTTTCCTCTACTCATTTGCGCAGCAACAGCATTTACTTTTAATTGTTGAAAGGCCATCAATTCGGAAGTAAGTTCTCGGTCAATGGGAAAGGCACTTCCATACCCTGCTGCACTCCCCAAGGGGTTTTGATCGGCTATTTTGAAAGCAGCTTCCCAGAAATACATATCATCGATCAGACTTTCGGCATAGGCAGAGAGCCACAGACCAATGGAGGAAGGCATGGCCACTTGCAAATGAGTGTAGCCCGGGATTAAGTCGTTTTGGTGTTTTTCAGCGAGCTCCAATAACAAATCAAAAAGGGCAATGACCTGGGATTTAATTTCGGTTAACTCATACTTTAGATAGAGGTGCATGGCAACCAAAACTTGATCATTTCTAGAACGGGCCGTATGGATTTTTTTTCCTAAATCCCCCAGTTTTTTTGTAAGGATGTGCTCTATTTTGGAATGCATGTCTTCAAACTCAGTTTCAATGGTGAAACGTCCCTTTTTAGCATCGGCTTTAAGAGTTTCTAAAATGGAGCAGAGTTGGTCTGCATCTTCAGGTGTTATAAGTCCAATAGCACCTAACATTTGAGCATGGGCCATAG
>JAYNHN010000076.1:0-8910 GCA_038108035.1 Flavobacteriaceae bacterium | reverse complement strand
GTGCCAATACTAAATCGTATTCTCGGTCTTTGCCCACAGTGAAGGTGTCTACTTTTTCGTGGGCCGCAGCCCCTTTTTGCCAAAGTTTCATACTATAAGATTTTTTTCAATAGTTCAATATAAAAGGCGATGCCTTCTTCAATTTCTTTAACATAAATATACTCATCTGCCGAATGGGATCGGGTAGAATCTCCTGGGCCTAATTTTAAAGAAGGACAGTTTAAAGCCGCCTGATCGGAAAGAGTAGGAGAGCCGTAGGTTTTTTTTCCTAAGGCAATTCCTGCTTTGATAAGCGGATGATTTGCATCAATTGACGAGCTTTTTAAGCGTAAAGAACGTGCATTCACTTCACAAGGAAGTACGTTTTTTAGATGCTGTTCAATTTCGCTATTGGTATAACATTCATTTACACGAACATCAATAACAAGCCTTACCTCGGAAGGAACCACATTGTGCTGATTGCCCGCTTCAATTTGGGTGAGTGTTACTTTTACAGGACCCAAAACAGGAGAGACTTTTTCAAACTGAATGGATTCAATGGCTTGAATTACGGCTGGAATTTTCATTAAAGGATTGTCCGCATTGGGATGTGCCGCATGACTTGGAGTTCCTTTGATTATCGCTTCAAAAACCACTAAACCTTTTTCGGCAATGGCTAAATCCATCAATGTAGGTTCACCCACTATGGCCAAATCGATCTTGGGTAAATGGGGGAGGAGACCTCGTAAACTTTTTTCACCCGCTGTTTCCTCCTCGGCGGTGGCAGCAAAAAGAAGGTTGTATTGGGGATTGGAAATTGAATAATAATGGGTAAAAAGAGCTAATAAGGAAACCAAGGCTCCCCCTGCATCGTTGCTTCCTAAACCGTACAATTTTCCATTGATGATATCCGGCGAAAAGGGATCTCGGGTATAGGCTTTGTTGGGCTGAACGGTATCGTGATGGGAGTTGAGTAAGAGGGTGGGCTTGGTAGGATCAAACTCTTTATTGATTGCCCAAATATTGTTGTTGATACGTTGAAAAGGGATGTTGTAGGAGTCCATCCACTGCTCCAAACGATCGGCAGTTCGGTCTTCGTTTCCTGAAAAGGATTCGATACGAATAAGGTCTTGTAGTAATTGAAGTGCGTTTTGGGTCAACATGATAAGGTAATTTTGGTGAATGATTCGTTGGGTATAATCATTTTTGGACTTCCGATACAAACCAGAGCGACTCCCTGATCAAGGGCCTCAAAGGCATTTTCAATTTTGGGAAGCATACCGCTGTGAATTTTCCCATTGGATTTGAGTTGATCAAAATAAGATGGAGTGAGTTCCTCTATAACGGAATCTTCGTCTTCAATATTTTCCAAAACCCCCTTTTTTTCAAAACAATAGGAAAGCGTGACTTGGAAAAATGAGGAAAGTGCAACCGCCAATTTTGCGGCAATGGTGTCCGCATTGGTGTTGAGCAGTTGTCCTTTTCCGTCATGGGTAATAGCGCAACATACCGGCGTGATTTGATTCTCCAAAAGCATTGTAAAAAAGGCAGTATTCACTTGAGTCAAATCCCCCACAAATCCAAAGTCAATGGGACTGGAGGGTCTTTTATCAGCCAAAATGCTATTGCCATCCGCTCCACTAAGTCCTAAAACATTGCAATCAAGCCCCTGTAGTAAACTGACGATGGTTTTATTGATTTTACCTGCATAGAGCATGGTAATGATTTCAAGATTGGTAGCATCCGTCACTCGTCTACCTTCAATCATTTGAACGGGAACTCCTAAATCAGAGGCCATTTGGGTGGCCTCTTTTCCACCCCCATGGACTAAAATTTTGGGTCCTTTCAGTTGGGTAAAGTCCATTAGGAATTCCTGAAGAGCCTTCCGGTTTTCAATCACATTTCCTCCAATTTTAACGATCTGTAACTTATCCATTTTGCAAGAGTTGTTTCAGTACCCATTGAGCAGAAAACGTTCGATTATTTGCCTGTTTGATAACGAGCGAGCCCGGATGATCCAAAACATCGTCCGAGACCACAATATTTCTTCGTATGGGAAGACAATGCATAAATTTAGCATCGTTGGTCACTTTTAATTTTTCTCGTGTTAACATCCACTGATCATCGGTTCGTAGGATTTTACCATAGTCCGTGTAAGAGCACCAGTTTTTGGCATAGACAAAATCCGCTCCTTCCAGTGCCTCCTTTTGATTGTGATAAATAGGTGTCTCTTTTGTGATGTCAGGATTTAACTCGTACCCTTGCGGTTGGGCAATGACGAATTCAGCATCCAATTGCTGTGCCATTCGCGTAAATGAATTGCCTACCGCGTGAGGCAGTGCCTTGGGGTGGGGAGCCCATGTCAACACGATTTTGGGACGTTTTTGAGTTGTGTGCTCTTGAATGGTTATTGCATCTGCTAGTGCTTGAAGTGGATGCGCTGTAGCACTTTCCATATTTATAACGGGAATGCTAGCATATTTGATAAAGTTTTTTAACACCTGTTCTGACTCGTCTTTTTCTTTATCGTTCAAAGAAGCAAACGCCCGGATGGCAACCGCATCGCAATATTGTGAGACAACTGCAGCGGCTTCTTTAATGTGTTCGGATCGCAATCCACTCATTTGGGTCCCATCTTCAAATTCTAAGGCCCATGCTTCATTCGAAAAATTCATCACCAACGTTTGAATACCCAACTGTTGGGCTGCTTTTTGGGTACTGAGCCGTGTGCGCAAACTCGGATTAAAGAAAAGCATTCCCAAGGTTTTGTGTGTTCCCAATTGATTTTCAGAAAAAGGATGTTCCTTCATTTGCCTAGCTTCCGCTACTGCTCGATCCAGATTAGGAAGGTCGTTAAGAGTCAAAAAGTGTTGCATAAAAGTTGTATTATCGTTCTTGTAAAACACTCTTAAGTGCTTCGAAAAAGGTAGTGAAATGATGTTTTTTAACCGTTAAAGGAGGTAAAATCCGAATGCAATTTTTATTACTACTCCCTCCCGTAAAAATGTGGTGTTCATAGATTAATTTTTTCCGTACTTGGGCAATTTCAAAATTAAATTCCAGTCCCAACATAAGTCCCCGTCCCTTTACTTTTTTGAGGTGTGGGAGCGTTGCTGCTTGGGTTCTAAAATAGGTTTCAAGTTCTTTAGTTTTCTCTTGTAGTCTTTCTTCCTTTAATACCGAAAGTACCGTCAGTGAAGCTTGACAAGCCAGATGATTCCCCCCAAAAGTAGTTCCCAACATTCCGAACTGGGATTGAATTTCAGGGTGCACCAATATTCCCCCTATCGGAAATCCATTTCCCATTCCTTTTGCCATGGTGATAATGTGTGGATTGATGTTGTATTTCTGATAGGCAAAGAAAGTACCCGTCCGGGCAAAACCGGATTGGACTTCATCTGCTATTAAGCAGGTTTGGTGTTTTTGACAAAGTTTTTCCATAGCATAGACAAAGCTTTCTAAAGGTTCGTCGAGTCCTCCAACCCCTTGGATAGCCTCAAAGATGACCGCACAGTACTCTTGTGTTGCTAATGCTTTTTCTAAGGCTTCTTCATCGTTAAAAGGCAAAAAAGTGACCGCTTGTTGTTGGTTTAAAGGGGCGTTGATTTTAGGGTTGTCGGTGACCGCAACGGCGGCCGAGGTTCTCCCGTGAAAGGAATTGTGAAAGGCGATGACTTTTTTTCGTTGGGTATGAAAGGAAGCTAGTTTTAAAGCATTTTCAATGGCTTCAGCTCCGGTGCTGCATAAAAACAACTCCCGATCGTGTAAACAGGATTGTTCCCCAATAGCATCGGCCAATTCTTGTTGTAAAGGATTTTGTACTGCATTGGAATAAAAACCGATTTGCTCCAATTGCTTACTAATCGCATTCACATACCGTGGGTGAGAGTGCCCGATCGAAATAACGGCATGCCCTCCATAGAGATCCAAATATTGGGTTCCGTTTTTGTCATACACATGGACATCCATAGCGCGAACCGGTGTGACATCGTATAAAGGGTAAACATTAAACAATTTCATCTATTACTTATTTTTTACTGTTTGGCAATTTCATTGATTTTATCAAAAGAAGCGTTGAGTCCTTTGATCAGTGAGGAGCTCAAACCTTGGTGTTCCATTTCATTTAGACCAGTAATCGTGCAGCCACGAGGCGTGGTGACCCGATCAATTTCTTCTTCGGGGTGGGTACCGGTCTCAATCAGAAGGCTTGCGGCTCCCATGGCAGTCTGCATAGACATTTGCAAGGCGATATCGGCATCAAAGCCCAGTTGGACACCTCCTTGGGTCGTAGCGCGAATTAGACGCATCCAAAAGGCAATTCCGCTAGCACACAAAACAGTTGCGGCTTGCATATGTTTTTCTTCGATGATCAGACTCGTACCCAATCCGTTATAGATCGCCTCGGCTATGGGGAGTTTTTTGACACCTTCCTTATTACTGCATAGGCAGGTCATGGATTTACCTACCGAAATGGCTGTATTGGGCATGGATCGAATGATGGGGTAGTCGGAACCCAATAGTTTTTCAACTCGATCAATAGCAAAGCCCGTTATGGTGGAGATCAATACATGTTTTTCGTTTAAAATGGGTTTGATTTCTTGAAGGATGGATTGAAATTGACTGGGTTGGACGGCAAAGATTAGAATATCCGATTGTTGAACTGCTTCCTTATTTTCAGTGGTGAGGGTTACGTTTTTGTACTGCTCCCAAGATTTTAAAGAATCTAGATTCCGTTTGGTAAGAAAGAGAGAGGTATAGGTATTGTTAATTACCAATCCTTTGGCAATACTCATTCCTAAATTTCCTGCTCCGATGATAGCGATTTTCATATGGGTTTGTTTAAAATGTTGAGGCTTTGAGTTGGAGTCCTAGATTTTCTTCCCAACCCATGATCAGATTGGTATTTTGAATGGCTTGACCCGAAGCTCCTTTAATTAGATTGTCAATGATACTGGTAATTAATAAAATATTATCGTGTTGGTGTAAATGGATAAAACAGTGATTGGTATTGACCACCGATTTTAAACTGATTTCCCCCTCCAAAACCTGAGTAAAAGGATGGTGTGCGTAAAAGCGTTTGTAAAGAGTTTTGGCTTCTTCTAAACTGCCTTCGTAACGGGTATAGGCGGTTGCAAAAATACCCCTTGTAAAAGCCCCTCTTTGTGGCATAAAATAGAGTTGAGAAGGATTGTTGAGTTGTGCAAGCGTTTGGTTTATTTCTCCCAAGTGTTGATGTGTAAAGGGTTTATACCAAGAAAGA
Source organism: Flavobacteriaceae bacterium (assembly GCA_038108035.1). Lineage (GTDB taxonomy): Bacteria > Bacteroidota > Bacteroidia > Flavobacteriales > Flavobacteriaceae > MS024-2A. The sequence continues at coordinate 3,671 of JAYNHN010000076.1, read as the reverse complement.
TTGTTGTTTCTCCAGCTGAAATGGCTGGTGGGACTCAGCCCCACACCAGCTCCCGTACTACCCGTAGTGGCATTAATATGAACGGGATTTTTAAGGGATTGCTCTTTGGCAAGTGGCATCAATGCCAATTGGATAGCGGTTGCAAAACAACCCGGATTGGCAATGGAATGGGCTTTTTCAATGGCCTCTTTTTGCAGTTCGGGAAGTCCGTATACGAAACTCCTTCCTTCAAATCCACAATCTTCCTGCAATCGAAAATCATTACCCAAATCAACAATTAAGGTTTTTTCTGAAAAAGAATGTCTGTTTAAAAAGGCTTTTGATTTTCCATGACCCAAACAAAGGTAAAGAATGTCGATATTGCGATTTACTTGATCGGTCAATTCTAGATCAACTGTTCCCAATAAATCCGAATGTGTGGATGTAAGGGGGGTACCTGGCCGGGTGGAACTGTACACAAATTCAAGTTCCAGTGCAGGGTGATGAACGATCAGCCGAATCAATTCCCCTCCTGTATAACCGGATCCGCCAATAATTCCTACTTTTTTCATGATTTAGTATTGAGTTTTTGATAATTTTTGGTTGCATGGGCGGTTAGTTTAATAAAACCTTTAGCTTCTTCAGCGGTCCATCCTTTGTTGATTTCTCCGTAACTACCCGATTCGACTTGCATCAGATCGTTTGGTGATTTGATTCCGAGCAACTCAAATCGATACGGATGCAATTGAACGCGCACCGTTCCGCTGACATTTTTTTGACTGCTTTCAAAAAAGGATTCAATATCCCGCATAACGGGATCCAAATAATGACCTTCGTGCAACTGCATACCATAAAAATGAGCCATTTGCTCTTTTTGGTACTGTTGCCATTTGGTAAGGGTATGTTTTTCAAGTAAATGGTGGGCTTTGATAAGAATCAGGGGTGCAGCGGCTTCAAAGCCAACTCTCCCTTTGATCCCGATGATGGTATCCCCAACATGAATGTCTCGTCCGATTGCGTAGTTGCAAGCAATCTCCTGAAGCTTTTGGATCAATTGAACAGGGGTTCCCTTTTCTTGATTGATTGCTGTAAGTTCGCCTTTTTGAAACTCAAGTTTCAGTTCTTGAGGATTTCTTTCTTTCAAGGGGCTGGGATAGGCCGATTCCGGTAGGGGTTCCTCAGAAGTTAAAGTCTCTGAACCTCCAACACTGGTGCCCCACAACCCTTGATTGATGGAGTATTTTACTTTTTCCCATGGAATTTCAATACCCTGAGTCTTTAGGTAGTCAATTTCTTCCTCTCTGGAGAGTTGCTGATCACGGATCGGGGTAATGATTTGAATCTCTGGTGCAAGAATCTGAAAAATCATGTCAAAACGAACTTGATCATTTCCAGCACCTGTACTTCCGTGAGCAATGTATTGAGCTTCTATTTTTTTTGCGTATTGAACAATTTCAACCGCTTGTATAAGTCGTTCTGCACTTACTGAAAGAGGATAGGTATTGTTTTTGAGTACATTTCCGTAAATTAAATACTTTACAATACGCTCGTAAAACGAATCCAGCGCAGGAATATTTTGATAGGTAAAGGCTCCCATTTGATAAGCTTTTTCTTCTATTGTTTTGAGTTCGCTTTTGGAAAAGCCTCCTGTATTTACGCTGACGGCATGCACCTGGTAATTTTCTTGAGACAATTTTCTTAGGGAATAGGAGGTGTCTAATCCACCGCTGTAGGCTAAAACCAATTTAGATTTTTTCATCTGTTACTATTTATTATTTTTTCTTTTTAAGGAGAAGCGTTTCTTTGATTTGTTTTAATCGCTGAAAAACGTTTTGATTGAATTTTTTTGATTTTGTTTCTTGTTTTGGATCATAGAGCATACCGGTACATAAACACATTTGGCGTTCGGTTCGTGTAAGGACGTCGAAATTTTTGCAGGTTTGACAGCCTTTCCAAAATTCAGGATCGTCGGTGAGTTCTGAAAAATGAACCTGTTTATAGCCTAGTTCGTAATTGATTTTCATCACGGGCATACCGGTAGTAATCCCAAATACCTTGGCCTGCGGATATTTTTCAAGCGAAAGATCAAAGACCCCTTTCTTGATTTTTTTTGCTAATCCCTGTCCTCTGTACTCAGGGTCAACAATCAGTCCTGAATGGGCTACGTATTTTCCGTGACCCCAGACTTCGATATAACAAAATCCTGCGAATACTTCACCATCTAGAGCGATGACCGCATTGCCGTTTTGTATTTTTGCAGCCACGTATTCGGGAGTTCGCCGAGCGATTCCGGTTCCTCTGTTCTTTGCCGAATCATCAATGCATTTGCTGATGGTTTTGGCATATATAATATGTTCCGCTTGAGCGCGAGTAATGATCATTTTTGAAAGGTAAAATAGAAAAAATGGTTTTGGATCGGAAAGGAAGCAGGGCACACCATACTCCATGAATTAGTTACACCCCAATGGGGCGACGACGGGGACTGCGCAACGGGAGAGTTACGTCAATTTTAACAGGATTGTATGTGGTCGTTTCTAACATGAAAGCACAAAAGTGTAATTTTTTTTTTACTTCTCAAAAAAAATCAATAAAAAACGACTTTTTTGGATCAATGTTTTTCTAGATTTTGATAGTTATCTTTGCGTAAAAATTAAAAGGTGAAGGCACTTTCTTTTGATGCAAGCCCTTTACGAGGCAAACGTTTATTGTTGGCACACAGTGGGGGGGTGGACAGTTCTGTTCTGGCTCATTTACTTTTACAAGCCGATTTGGATTTTTCGGTAGCGCATTGCAATTTTCAATTGCGAGGGGCGGAAAGTGATCAAGATGCTTCTTTTGTCAAAAACTGGTGTCAACAGCATCAAATTCCATTTTTTGAGATGACTTTTTCTACAAAAGCGTATCAGCAGTTTACCAAAAAAAGCACTCAATTGGTGGCTCGGGACCTTCGTTATAAGTGGTTTGAGTCACTGCAGCTTTGCCACGATTTTGAAATTTTATTGACTGCGCATCACCTGAATGATCAAATAGAAACTTTTTTGATTCACGCATCCCGAGGAACGGGTATTGGCGGGCTTTTAGGGATTCCCGAAAAAAGAAATTTAGTACGTCCGTTACTTGCCGTAACAAAAGAAAAAATAATTGAATACGCTCAATCTCAATCTATTAAGTGGCGAGAAGATCACACGAATTCAGAACCGACTTATTTGCGAAATCGGATCCGTAAAGAGGTACTTGCTCCCTTAGAAAAAATAAACCCAAAAAGTATTGAACAGTTTCAAACAACCTTTACCCATTTGGAATCTGCTCATACTTTTATTGAAAAAGCACTTCTGCATTTTAAAGCAACTGTCTTTGAGCAACGAGATCACGGGCAGTGGATCCAGCTCCGTTCTTTGGAATCTCTTCCCGATGCAGCTTTTTGTCTGTACCATTGGCTGGCTCCTTTAGGGTTTGATGTTAAAGAGGTTTTAAAATTGATCCAGACCGGTTCGGGTAAAAAGTTGGTTTCCAATGATTATCGATTGATACGTGAGCGAGATTATTTGGTTCTTACCACACGACCCCCAAGTGGGGAAAGTACGTACACCCTGGATTGGAATTCCTGTTCGCTAAAGGTACCGGTTTCACTTCAATGGAAATCGATAGCCTTGGAAGGGAATTCTGTTTGGAAAAGTCACCAAGCTGTACTC
>JAYNHN010000075.1:0-10792 GCA_038108035.1 Flavobacteriaceae bacterium | reverse complement strand
GTGTGCATCCATGGATGCAATCAAATCTGTTGCTGGAACCATTCCACTTATAGAAGATGGTGCGTGTGCAACAGGTTCTGCATACAAAGGGATTCCTGCTGGGGGATTAGGAGTGATGGGTTGTTTCTCTTTTCATCCCAGAAAATCGATTACAACTGGTGAAGGAGGTATGATCACGACCAATGATGATATTCTAGGAGCTCGCCTTCAAGTTCTCCGGAATCACGGAGCCTCTATTTCTGAAGAACAAAGACACCACGGACCTAAACCATATATTTTACCAGACTTTAAAGTGTTGGGATACAACTATCGCATGACGGATTTGCAGGGAGCCATAGGAATCGTTCAACTAAAAAAATTAGATTATTTTATTAATGAACGTGCGAAATGGGCATCTTTTTATAAAAAAGAATTGGCTTCCATTTCTTGGATAATCCTTCCAGAATTTTCAAACGACTATTCACACGGTTGGCAGAGTTTTGTTCTTTTAATTGATGAATCAAATTCACCAAAGTCACGAAATGAAATTATGGAAGAACTACAAAATCAAGGAATCTCCACTCGACCGGGGACCCACGCAGTCCATATGTTAAGCTTTTATGCCAGGAAATATGATATTGCTCCAGAAGATTATCCCGGGGCACAAATAGCAAATGACAAATCCATCTCGATTCCTTTACATAACAAGATGATAAAAGAAGATTTTGAGTATATAGCTCAATGCATTAAGCGCATATGAAAAACCAGGAGAGAGTAAAAAAAATATTTGCAAGAGAGATTTCTTTCACAGACAAATTAATCTTGTTTTCAGATCAAGCGGACTTTAAAAATCAAGAACAAACAAACGATACATTTTCAGAAAAATGGAAAGTTCTTGATGAGAATAATTCTTCAGAAGAATACGGCTTTGAATCTTTTCAGAAAAAATGGTTTTTAGAACTTTATGGATTTTCATCTGAAAATGGGTTAAAAGAATTTCTAAAGGGGAAAATAATAATTGACGCTGGATGTGGTTTGGGTTATAAATCCAATTGGTTTGCAACTTTAGCACCTGATAGCTTAGTAATAGGAATAGATTATAGCAATTCAGTGAAAATTGCCTCTAAAAAATACAAAAATGTTGACAATTTATTTTTTGTTCAAGGAGATATTGCCGACACAAGGATTAAACTTAACTCAATTGATTTAGTTGTATGTGACCAGGTCATTATGCATACTGAAAAGCCGGAAATAACATTTAATCATTTATCAAGTTTACTGGCTCCAATGGGAGAGTTTTGTTGCTATGTTTATGCGAAAAAGGCATTGCCAAGAGAATTATTAGACGATTACTTCAGAAAGGAAACTCATAAACTTACGAAAGATCAAGTTTGGGAATTATCGGAGCAACTAACAGAATTAGGGAAAAGGCTTACAAATTTACAAGTTAAATTTAATTCACCAGAGATTCCATTACTGGGAATAAAGGGAGGAGAATATGACATACAAAGATTTATTTACTGGAATTTTTTGAAGTGTTTTTATAATAAGGATCTTGGTTATAAGACCTCAATTGCAGGAAATTTTGATTGGTATGCCCCTTCCAATGCAAAGCGTTACGATGAGCCTGAATTTAAACAAATGATTTATAAAAATAATTTAGAAATCGTTCATTTTCATTCAGAAGAAGCTTGTTATTCAGGAAGATTTAAAAACGGTTAATACCTATGTGTGGGATCCTTGGGATTTATAATTTAGACGGCTCAACTGTTAATAAAAACTCTATTGAATTTATGGGGAACCAAATCAGTCACCGTGGACCAGACGGGGGTGGAGTTTATGTTAAAAACAATTTGGGTTTTGTACATAAGAGACTGGCAATCTTAGACCCAAGTGAGAAGGGGCATCAACCCATGCATTCAAAAAATGATGAGTGGATAGTGGTATTCAACGGATGCATTTATAATTTTAAAGAATTACGAGAAGAATTAATAGAATTAGGACATGTATTCCAATCAGAATCTGATACGGAAGTAATTGTTGAAGGTCTCGCTGCCTATGGCACTTCGTTTATTGAACGTTTTAATGGCATGTTTGCAATTGGTGCTTGGAACACCGAAGAAAAAAAATTATATCTAATTCGAGATCGATATGGAATTAAACCTTTGTATTACTGGTTTAATGGAAAAAGTTTGGTTTTTTCCTCAGAAATTAAAGCGATCATCAAACACCCTGATTACCAAATTGAAGTTGATCTGAATGCCTTAAATGAATATTTTACATTTCAAAATATTTTTTCTTATAATACTTTATTCAAGGGTGTACATATGCTTCCTCCAGCAAATACAGTAACTGTAAGCAGGGAAATGAAGTTTGTAAAACATAGATCTTGGTGGGATTATGACTTTTCGAAAACGAACAACGAAATGAGTTTTGGAAAAGCTAAAGAACGAACAAAGCGTTTATTTGAACAAGCAGTTACTAGACAAATGGTTTCAGACGTTCCTGTTGGGGCTTATTTATCTGGTGGAATCGATTCAGGATCAATTGCATCTGTTGCCTCCAAGAAAGTGGATCGATTAGCCACTTTTACCTGTGGTTTTGACATGAATGAGGTCACTGGGAGAGAGGTTAATTTTGATGAACGCCGAGATGCAGAATTGCTGGCAAATCATTTAAAGACCGAACAATTTGAACAAGTTATGAATGCAGGTGATATTCGTTGGTCTTTACCCAAGCTGGTATACCATCTGGAAGATCTTCGTGTGGGAATGTCTTATCCAAATTATTATATCTCCCGATTGGCATCAAAATTTGTAAAAGTATGCTTACAAGGCACAGGTGGTGATGAGTTGTTTGGGGGGTATCCTTGGCGTTATTATAAAGTGTTTGACTCTTTGAGTCAAAGAGACTTTTTTGATCAATATTATGATTTTTGGCAACGTTTGGTTCCAAAAAAAGAGAAAGCAGCCTTATTCAATGAATCTGTTTTGTCTAAAATTGATTTGAATGCTCCAAGAAAAGTGTTCGAACGGGTCTTTACATTCAATGAAAAATTGAAATACAAAACCCCCCAAGATCACATCAATAATTCTTTGTACTTTGAAATTAAAACCTTTTTACCAGGCTTATTTCTAGTAGGAGATAAATTGGCAATGGCACACGGTTTAGAAGAACGTTTTCCCTTTATGGATAATGATTTGGTGGATTTTGCAATGGAAGTTCCAGTGGAACATAAGCTTGGAGATCTAACCAAAGAAATTGATAAGATTGACGAAAACTTGGAGATTTCTAAAAAAGCATACCGAGAGCATGATGATGGTAAAAATGTTTTGAGAAAAGCAATGCAAGACTACATCCCAGATCAAATATTAAATCGAAAAAAGCAAGGTTTTTCTGCGCCTGACGAGAGTTGGTATCGAGGAGAAAACGCAACTTATATTAAAGAAATATTACTACACACCGATACGCAGTGTACCGAATTTATCAATAAAACGTATATCGATAAGATTGTTAACGAGCATCTTAATGAAGGGAAAAACCATCGTCTTTTGATCTGGTCTTTCCTTAACTTTGAATGGTGGTGTCGAATCTTTTTAAATAAAGAAATATGATACCTCATTCCAAAACTCATATAACACAAGAAAGCAAAGATTCTATTTTAAAAGTAATGGAGAGTGGGCTGCTTATAAAAGGAAAAAAGCACAAACTTTTTGAGTCCAAATTCGGGGAACTTGTTGAGAAAAATTATGTTGATCTTACTTCAAGTGGAGCCATGGCATTTTTTAAAATCCTTAGTGCTCTAAATATATCTGAGGGCGATGAGGTTTTAATTCCAAATTATATTTGTAGTTCACTACTAGGACCCATAAAATTTCTAAAAGCGACACCTATTATATATGATAACAAAAAAAATTCATGGCTGAGTGATAATGAAATCATAAAAGAGAAAATCACAGTCAAAACCAAACTTATCTTAATTAATCATACTTTCGGTTTCTTGTTTAATGGAATTGAAAGTCTAAAAAATTCAATTTCTTCTGAAATAGCATTAATCGAAGATTGTTGTCATGCTCTTTCTCCTAAAAGTCTAATTGGAACCACAAAAATCAGTAAACATTCATTGTGTTCCTTTTATTCTTTCAATGCTACCAAAATGATTGCTACTGGAGAAGGGGGAGCTATCGCTACAGATGAAAGCGCTTTTTTCGAAAAAATAAGTCAAATTAAATTAGGTGATAATTTAAGTGACCTGTCTTGTAGTCTGGGGCTTCAACAATTAGAATCCCTCCCTAAATTAATTAACAAAAGACAGGAAATAGCAACCCTTTACAACAGAAATTTTGGGTCTCCAAATCTATATCATGAAAGTTTATTCTATCGATACCCTATTTTGGTTGATAATAATCAAGTATTTTTAAATTCAAGAAGCATTTCATATAAGTTGGGTGTTGATACCTTAATTTCTGACACCATAGAAGTGAAAGGAGTACAAAATTCAAAAAATATAATGTCAAAAATAGTTTCAGTTCCTCTATACCCTGCATTACGTGATAGAGAAATAGAAGAGATTATCCAAACAACAAAAAGATTACTGAATATTGAAAGTAATTAAATTAGAAAAATCATTAGAGAAAGAGTACACGGAATTTGTGGAATCTCATAAAAACTCTTTTCTGTATCACTCTTTAAAATATAGAGACTTAATTATAAACCTAACGGATAGTCATCCAGAATATTTTATTGCTTACGACCATCATCAAATTAAAGCAATTCTACCATTAATAATTAAAGAGGGTCCTTATGGAAAAGTTGTAAATTCTTTACCTTATTATGGGAGTAACGGAGGAATTTTATCTGTTTGTGAAACAGCAAAAGAGATGTTAATTGAGTATTACAATCAGATGGTTGTTAAAGAAGAGTATATTTCCTCAGTGGTAATTCTCAATCCTTATGACTCGAAAAGGGCAGATAATAAGTTTTTATATAATGAAATTGATTATCGAATCGGTCAAATAACTACATTAAGTTCAGACTATGCAGATATTGAAGATTTGTTACTTGACTTTCACACCAAAACCAGAAATATGGTTAGAAAGGCTTTAAAATCGAATATTGAAGTTAAAATTGATAATGATCAATGGGACTTTTTAAAAAATACTCATGTTGAAAACATGAAAAAGATCAATGGCAAGAGTAAATCTAAGTTTTTTTTTGAAAACATAAAAACTCTTTTTGAAGAAGGAAAAGATTATGATATATATGTTGCCCAAAAGGACAATAAAGTCATAGCGGCCATGTTGGTCTTTTATTTCGGAAAGACAATTGAATATTACATGCCCGTAATAGATTCTGAATACAGGAGTTTACAACCGCTCTCTTTAGTCATTTCAATTGCCATGTTAGATGGATCAAAAAGAGGATTTGAGAAATGGAATTGGGGTGGAACTTGGGAATCTCAAGAAGGTGTTTATCGATTTAAATCCAGATGGAATTCTGTTGATTACAAGTATGACTATCTGGTTTATATTAATAAAGAAGAAGTTTATAATTATTCCATAAAACTTATGGAGAGCAACTACGATGGTTTTTATATAATTCCGTACGACAAATTAAAAAAATAAATAACGATGCTTAACAGCAATAAATCGGAAATTATAAATAAAATATTGTTTGATTATGAATCATTGTCAAGGGAACAATTACTCAAACTTTGTGATGATTTATCAAATAAAGATTTAAGATGGTTAGCCGCAAATCATATGGACAATAGAACACGAATCGTGTTTTTTAAATTATCGAATGTAACTATCGGAGAGGGAACCGTAATTAATCAGAATGTGATCGTATCTGATGATTACAAACCGTTATTAATTATTGGAAAAAGAGTCGCTATTTCTCCAAATGTTTCCATAATATGTAGTTCAGCCCCTAATAATTCTATTTTAGCAAAAAACCCTTACGTTCAATCAGAATTAATGTTATCAAGTAAAATAGTTATTGAAGATGACGCTTGGATAGGAGCGGGAACAATTATTCTTCCTGGCGTTACTATAGGTAAAAAATCGATTGTTGGAGCGGGATCTTTGGTAAGTAAAGATGTTCAATCTAATTGCATTTTTAAAGGGGTTCCTGCAAAATTTTCAAAAAAATTAATTTAAGACGACTATGGACTCAAATCATTTAAAACAATTAGAGGAAGAAGGTTTTTTTATCTTGAAAAACAGTATTGATCAAGAAACCATCAAGACTTACCAAAAAGAATTTGAAAGAGTTGTAAAAATGAAAAACTTAGCCATTAAAGAAAATTATTTTTATCTAGCCCATACCCTGTCCAATAATTTTTTTGATTTTATCAATCAAAACCCAGCTCAAGATTATATAGACAAAATCATAGGTGATACATGTATTATTCATTCCTTCAATGGGATAACGTTGAAACCAAATATTAATAACCCTATTCAAAATAAAATCCATCGAGATACCCAAAGATTTTCTCGTCCTTATCTGTTATCTCTCCAACAAATTTTAATTTTAGATGATTTTACAAAAGAAAATGGAGGGACTTACTTCTTGCCAAAAAGTCACTTAAGCCCTGAAAAGCCTAGTGATGACTATTTTTACAAAAATGCCATTCAAGTTGAAGCGAAAAAGGGCGATATTGTGGTGTTTGATTCTCTAACTTGGCACTGTGGAGGTACGAACAAGACACTAAAACAAAGGAGAGCATTGACACTTGTTTTCACTAGATCATTTATGAAACAACAAATAGATTTGACCCGTAGTTTAACAAGGGAGGTAAAAAACGAAAAGATGAGAAGATTACTAGGGTTCAATTCAAGAGTTCCAACCAATATAGAAGAATTTAATCTGCCTGAATCTGAAAGATTATATAAACCTAACCAAGGGTAATGAAAAAAATTTACAGTCCAATTTCTGGTTCAACAAACGTTCAAAAATTAAATCATTTTGAGCGGTCGATATCTTCCGAAAGCAAATTAATCAATTCACCTGTTGACAATTATATTTGTTTGGATACAGGGTTGATATTTAATCAAACGGGTGCAAGAGAAGTTGAGAGTAATTTTTATGAAAGTGAATACGATCTGCACAGCGAAAATGATTTAAGTGAATTTAAATATCAAACCGAGAAAGGTTTTATTGGCATTTATGACACGATAATTCAGTTTATTTTTAATAATATAAAGTTTAAAGAAAAAGGTAATATTCTAGATGTGGGTTGTGGAAAAGGGCTTTTATTGAAGAAGTTTGGTGAGCAGAAAGAAAATTGGAATCTATTTGGGATTGAACCAAGTTTAAATGCAAGCCTTTTTTATAAAAAACTAATACCTGAAGCCGAAATATCTAATAGCAACTTTGAAAACGCATCCTTATCTTGTTCTAAATTTGATTTTATTTGTTCTAATGGAGTACTTGAACACGTAAGTGAGCCAGTTAAATTTCTTAGGTATATAGAAAATAGGCTAGAAGACCAAGGGTATTGTTTTATTGGTGTTCCCAATTTTAATTCAAATCCAGCAGACCTTTTCACCTATGATCATTTGAGTAGGTTTACCCCGGAGACGATAAACAAATTATTTTTCGACTGTGGTTTTAGTGTAATTGCTAAAAATGTGACTTCTAAAAGAGTACCCATGTGGTATCTTATAAAAAAGACAGATAAGGAAATGGATTTTCAAGTAGATGTTGAGTCAGAAAGGATCCATTACAATAAACATCTTGAGCAAATGAACCACTCGTTTGATTCATTTCAGGAATGTATAGACCAAAATCGAGGAGAAAAAATTGGGGTATATGGAACCGGAGCCGTTTTCCTTCTTTCAACTTTGTACAGAGACATTAAATTTGAGGATATTGTTTGTTTTGTAGACAATAACGAATCAATAATTGGTAACAAGAAGTATGGAGTTATGATAAACTCTCCTAATTATTTAAAATTAAATAATATCAACCGTATCATTGTTTCTAGCAATCCATGCTATCATGAGCAGATCTACAAAAAAATTCAGGAATTGAATCTTGAGAATCCCAAAATTTATTTATAAATGAGATTTGGATTAACCTTTGATACGGACTGGGTTCACCAAGATGCAGTAGAATATGTAGTCTCCCTTTTAGACAAATACAATCACAGGGGAACATTTTTTGCAACGAATGAATATCGTGTTTTTAAAGAATCTTCTTTTAAACATGAAGTGGGAATTCATCCGAGTTTTAACCAACTCTTAAGTGAAGGGGATTCAAATTATAAAAGTATTTTGGATCATCTATTCAATATGTATCCGCAGGCGAGAGGGATTAGAAGTCATTCTCTTACAACCTCATCCATAATATTAGATTACAGTCATAAATTAGGGCTATTATATGATTCAAACCAATACCACCCCTCAGGAGGAGAAATTTTTTTAGATTATAGTAAACTATACCGTTTTACCCATAATTACGTGGATCTTGGGCATTTGATAGATGGAACTAAACTCTCCCTAGAAAGCATTAATTTTAGTATAGAATATCTAAATATTTTTGATTTCCATCCTATTCACATTTATTTGAATACTCCAGATTTAAAATTTTACGAATCGGTAAAAAAATATACGACTCATAAAGATTTAAAATTATATAGAAATGTAACTAAGCGAGGAATAGGAGATCTTTTCTTGGACTTGTTGATTTTTTTGAATGACAATGATATTCAAAGTGATTTATTGATTAACCATCTAAAAATGAAATTACAAGATGATAAATTCGATAGATAAAATAATTAAGAATACAAATTTAAACCTTGAAGGGTTAAATGTTATTACGGAAGCTGCTTCATTGGAATATCAATTGATGCCTCTTTTGGCAGCGAGAGCAGGAGCCCATGTTATTGCTTTAGGAAAGGATACAAGATATGGGGCATTTGATCAAATAAAAAAGGAAATTGAATCCAAAGCTATTGAACTCAGAGTTGGAGACAAGATTGAGGTACTTCATTTGGAAGAATTTGAACGGTGGTCATGGGGCGATATTATTACCAATTCTGGGATGCTTAGACCCTTAAATAGTGAGGTAATAAGCCAATTAAAATCTACAGCCGTAATTCCCCTGTTATGGGAAACATGGGAGTTTAGACCTTCTGAAATTGACATTGAAAGTTGCCAAAAACATCATATTCCTGTAATTGGTACAGATGAAGGCTTTGAGCCCATAAATATGTTTTTTTATCCGGGTATGCTCGCTATTCATATTTTAAACCATTTAAGAGTTGATTATTCTTCAGACACCATTGCTTTGTTTGGTGGAGAATTACCGGGTACATTAATAGCAAATCATCTTTGCTCATTAAACCAATCGGTTTTATGGTTTGCAGATGATTATAGAAAAGACTTGACGGAACGAATCCCTTATACGTACGATCAGGTGGATTCTTTATTTAAAAAACATGACATTAAAATAGTCTTGCTCGCAGAACATTCAAATCCGAAACTCTTGATTGGATCTGAAGGCTTACTAAATCCTGAAAACTTAAAAAAAGATCAAAATCCCACTAAAATTGGACATCTATGTGGGAATGTGAATTTAAACGAAATAAAAGAGAATGAACTTTTTATTTATCCAGAGAACGTTGCATCGTTTGGCTATCTGAGTGTACTTCCCAATATTTTTGGATCAACTCCAATGTTAAAACTTTTTTCAGGGGGATTAAAAGTGGGTGAAATAGCTTCTCGATCAAGATTGTCAGGAGATTCTGTAGATAGTGCAATTCAGAAAACGCTTACCCATGGTGTTGGTCAAGATTTTGAGGGAGGATTTTATAATTTTAAATAGGTGAAAAAAAAATTAAATTTTATAGAATTCTTTTTTTACAAAACGTTAATTAGCCTTGCTAATAAGCTAAGAGATTATACCTATGCGAAGTACTCACGCGTAAACCCTTTTATAGAAGATTTAACGGATTGGAAAGAAAGAGGGAAATATTTATTTGGAAAAGAAAATGTAACCGTCTACGGAAGCAGTAATATATCTGGAAATATTGAGGTAGGAGAAAACACTTGGATAGGACCCTATACAGCCTTAGATGGTTCAGGAGGGTTAATAATTGGTAAAAACTGTAGTATTTCATCCAAAGTAAATATAGTTTCACACGATACAATCAAATGGGCGTTAAGCGGAGGGCTAGAGGGTTATGAGCATGCTCCTATACGTATAGGAGATAACTGTTTTATTGGAACGGGTGCCTTTATTGGAAAAGGGGTCAGCATAGGGAATAATTGTTTGGTAGCGGCAAATTCAGTGGTGACAAATGATTTTGATGATTTTTCAATCATCGGAGGAATTCCTGGAAAAAAAATAGGGAAGGTTCTTGTCACAGATGATAAAAAAGTTAAATTAGTTTTCAATAGTGATTCAAATTTAAAAAACACCTAGGAGTTCATACCATGAACTGTGGAATAAACAAAATCTTAACCTAAAATCTTATCCGTTATGGGACTTAATAGACACTCATTAAATATCTTCTTGAAATTGAAAAAATTAACAGGGTTCGATGTTAATTTTGATTCAATTATTACTATTGGAAGACAAGGAATTCACGAAAAAAATTCTTTTTTAGAAAAGTTTTTTAATCAAAAAAAGCACAACTTTTCTTTAGAAGAGAACAATTATAGTGAAGATTTTTTCAAAAGTTTTGGATGTAAAATAATAGATTCAATTGATTATTCAAATTTTGAAGGAGCTACTGTTATTCAAGATATGAATCACAATATTGATGTAAACCTTGAGAATAGATATGATTTGGTTATAGATGGGG
>JAYNHN010000074.1:0-10812 GCA_038108035.1 Flavobacteriaceae bacterium | reverse complement strand
AGCGAGGGCTGGACTCGAACCAGCGACCTTCGGGTTATGAGCCCGACGAGCTACCACTGCTCTACCTCGCGATTTAGAGTGCAAATTTATGCAATAATAGTTTCCTGTGCAAAATCTTTCCGCTATAAATAAACCTTATGATCGGAAATAGAGTATTTTTGTGCCAAATTCAATCCATGAGTACTATAGTAGCTATTGTAGGACGACCGAATGTTGGAAAATCGACCTTTTTTAATCGAATGATTCAAAAGCGAGAAGCAATCGTGGACTCCATCAGTGGGGTTACACGAGATCGACACTATGGAAAATCGGATTGGAACGGTCGAATGTTCACATTGATTGATACAGGGGGCTATCTTGAGGGTAGCGACGATATTTTCCAAAAAGAGATTGACAAGCAAGTTAATCTTGCAATAGATGAAGCCGATGCAATTGTTTTCATGGTAGATGTAACCGACGGAGTTACGGGTATGGATGAGACAATGGCTACTTTATTAAGACGATCTCAAAAGCCTATTTTTTTAGCGATCAATAAGGTAGATAATGCCCTTAGGGTGGAAGATACGATGGAGTTCTACTCTCTAGGATTTGAAAAGTTGTATTCGCTTTCCAGTGTTAATGGAAGTGGTAGTGGTGAGCTTTTAGACGATTTAGTCGAAAGTCTTCCACCAGAAAAAGAACAAGAAGAGGATTCTTTACCACGGTTTGCAGTGGTGGGAAGACCCAACGCCGGAAAATCCTCTTTTATCAATTCATTAATTGGAGAAGAACGCTACATTGTTACAGATATAGCGGGTACTACTAGAGACAGTATTGATACTCCTTACAATCGTTTTGGTTTCGATTTTAATTTGGTGGATACGGCAGGGATTCGAAGAAAAGCAAAGGTAAAAGAGGACATTGAATTTTACTCGGTCATGCGGTCTGTTCGAGCTATCGAGTACTGCGACGTTTGTCTTTTGATGGTCGACGGAACTCGAGGATTTGACGGACAAGTTCAAAATATTTTTTGGTTGGCGCATCGAAACAACAAGGGAGTGGTCATTTTAGTTAATAAATGGGATTTGGTTGAAAAGGACACCCACCAAGCCAAAGCCTTTGAAATAGCGATTCGCAAGCAAATAGAACCTTTTGTAGACGTTCCGATCGTTTTTATTTCCTCTTTGACCAAGCAGCGAATTTATAAAGCAGTTGAAACAGCGGTAGAGGTATATAAAAACAGATCTCGACGTATTCCTACAAAAGCGTTCAATAACACCATGTTGCCCATCATTGAAAAAACACCTCCACCTGCTTACAAGGGTAAATTCGTAAAAATCAAATTTTGTACTCAGCTACCCACTCCCCATCCTCAATTTGCTTTCTTCTGTAATTTACCTCAATATCTAAAAGATCCTTATCGGCGTTTTCTTGAAAACAAATTACGGGAGGAATACGATTTTTCAGGCGTACCCATCCAGATATTTTTTAGAAAAAAATAATCCTAAAGTTTTTCTTTTAGTTGTTCTAAAGTAGCTTTTACTCCTTCAAGTTTGTTGAGTAATATTTGTTTGGGGCTTTCGGACGAACGGAGCCGAAGTTGCTTTTTAGCTCCTTGAAGGGTCATTCCTTTTTCTTTAACCAGATGGTAAATAAATTGGATAGTTAGTACATTTTCGGGGGTGTATTTCCGTGTACCACTTTGTTTTTTCTTAGGCTGAATCTCTTTAAACTCTTTTTCCCAAAAGCGGAGCAGAGAAGTTTTTACATTAAATGCCTTGGCTACCTCACCAATTGAATAATATCGCTTCTCTGGAAGGTTTACATGCATTTTAATCCATGGATTGGTTTTCTTGCTTGGCCTGATTCAAGAGCGCATCAAATTCTTTTTGAGAAAGATTTCCGTAATAAAAATTCAAAGGATTGATTTTTTTGTTGTCCTTAAGGATTTCATAGTGGAGGTGAGGGCCCACAGACCGCCCAGTATTTCCTACAAATCCAATAATATCTCCGCGTTTTACTCTTTGTCCCCTTCGAACATTGTATTTACTCAAATGAGCATACAAGCTTACATAACCAAAACCGTGGTCTATCCGGACGTGTTTTCCAAATCCAGAGGATCGGTTATCAGCTCTTTTTACGATTCCATTTCCGGTTGCATAAATTGGGGTCCCTTTTTTAGCACTAAAATCCATACCCCAATGGAATCGTTTCTTTTTGGTAAAAGGGTCTTTTCGATATCCATAACCCGATGCCATTCGGTTTAGATCCTTGTTCTTGATAGGTTGAATGGAAGGAATGGCCTCAATGAGTTCCGCTTTGTTCCTCGCCAAGCGTTCTATCTCATCCAAAGATCGGGATTGAACTACGGTTTGTTTGGTCAAGATGTCCAGTCTTTTAGACGTGTTGATGATTAGATCTGAATTATCAAAGCCCTCTAAGTTTTTATATCGATTCACTCCACCAAATCCGGCTCGTCTTTGTTCGGAAGGAATCGGACTGGCTTCAAAATACACTCGGTACAAATTGTTGTCTCGATCTTCTATATTGGCGACCACGGTCTCTAATTGGTTTAGTTTTTTGTTAAGTATATCAAATTGCAGCTCGTAATTTTGCAAGGCTCTTTTCTGAGCGATTTCTACGGGCGTGTCTAACCATTCAGAATTTAAAAGAATTAATAAGGTTGTAGTTCCAAAAACGAAGGCAGTAAGGATAAAGAGAACGACATTGGAAATTCTTCCCTTATTGGTTACTTCAATGGGTCGATAAGAAAGTGTTTCAGGATCGTAATAGTATTTAACTTTACTCATAAAGTTTTACAAATTTTCGTTTCTTTTGCAGTAAATTATTTAATCAAAACATTCAAAGATACAAATTTTGCTTTGATTCAATAATTGAAACTAGGTTAACCATCAGTTGTAACCACAACTTTTAAAGATTAGACGGCATGAAGTCCACCGAAATTAGAAATCAGTTTTTAGATTTTTTTAAATCCAAAGAGCATTTGATAGTACCCTCTGCTCCCATGGTAATTAAAGATGACCCAACCCTAATGTTCACCAATGCGGGGATGAACCCATTTAAGGAATATTTTTTGGGTAATGCCGTGCCTAGGTCCAATCGAATTGCGGATACCCAAAAGTGTCTTAGAGTTTCTGGAAAACACAATGATTTGGAAGAGGTGGGAATTGATACCTATCACCATACATTTTTTGAAATGTTGGGCAATTGGAGCTTTGGTAATTATTTTAAAAAAGAAGCTATTGAATGGGCTTGGGAATTGCTTACCAAGGTTTATAAAATTGACCCCGACAAGTTGTATGTAACTATTTTTGAGGGGGCTGCTGATGAAAATTTAGAAAAAGATCAGGAAGCCTACGAATTTTGGAAAACCATTTTGCCAGAAGATCGGATCCTGATGGGAAACAAGAAGGATAATTTTTGGGAGATGGGTGATCAAGGCCCTTGTGGGCCTTGCTCCGAGATTCATGTTGATATTCGATCCGAAACAGAAAGATCACAAATTTCAGGAGCGGAGTTGGTCAATCAAGATCATCCCCATGTAGTAGAAGTTTGGAATTTGGTATTTATTGAGTTCAATAGAAAGTCTGATGGGTCTCTTGAAAAATTACCCCAAAAACACATTGATACCGGAATGGGATTTGAACGACTTTGTATGGTTCTTCAAAACAAAAAATCCAATTACGATACAGATGTATTTACACCCCTTATTCGAGAAATTGAAACTTTAACGAATTCACAATACGGAAAGTCAGAAAAAACCGATCGAGCCATTCGAGTCATTGCCGACCATTTGCGAACGGTCTATTTTGCAATTGCCGATGGTCAACTACCCAGCAACAATGGAGCAGGGTATGTAATTCGTAGAATTTTACGCCGAGCAATTCGTTACGGATTTACATTCCTAGACCAAAAAGAGCCGTTTATTCACCGTTTGGTCAAAACCCTTTCTCAGCAAATGGGCGAACAGTTTGAAGAATTAATAAAAGAACAACAACTGGCTTTTAACGTCATTCGGGAGGAAGAAAGTTCTTTTTTAAAGACCCTGGACCAAGGATTGGTGCTTCTGGAATCAATTTTAGAGAATACCAGCGAAAAGAAGGTTGAAGGCGAAAAAGCCTTTGAACTATATGACACCTTTGGTTTTCCTTTTGATTTAACGGCATTGATTGCCAGTGAAAGAGGTTTCACGTTAGATGAAACCGGTTTTCAAAAAGCGATGGATGTTCAAAAGGCTCGATCTCGAGCGGCTGCGGCTTCCAAAGCAGGAGATTGGATCGTGATCAGAGAGGACGATGTGGAAGAATTCATTGGATACGATATTTTAGAAACCAAGGTAAAAATTACTCGTTATCGGAAAATGACCACTGCCAAAGATGGGGACTTTTATCAATTGGTCTTTAACCACACGCCCTTTTATCCTGAAGGTGGAGGACAAGTGGGCGATAAGGGATACTTAGAGTCCATCAATGGGGACGTGTTTTATGTGATTGACACCAAAAAAGAAAACAATTTAATCATCCATTTCACTAAAAATTTACCTGTTAAATTAGATGGTATTTTCAGCGCAGTTGTAGATTCTAAACAGCGGAAACGTACCTCCTGCAACCATACAGCCACTCATTTAATGCATCAGGCTTTGAGAACGGTTTTGGGCAATCATGTGGAGCAAAAAGGATCGATGGTTCATTCGGGAATGTTCCGATTCGATTTTTCTCACTTCAGTAAAGTATCTTCTGATGAACTTAAACAAGTTGAAGCGTTTGTCAATGCTCGAATTCAGGAGCAAATTCCTCTGGAAGAAACCAGAAATACACCCTACAAAAAAGCCCTTGAACAAGGGGCAATGGCTCTTTTTGGAGAAAAATATGGCGATACTGTACGAACGATTCGTTTTGGTCAGTCTATGGAACTGTGCGGGGGGACGCATGTGGCAAATACCTTAGATATTTGGCATTTTAAAATCACCTCAGAAAGTGCAGTTGCCTCCGGAATTAGACGTATAGAAGCTATCACTGGCGATGCAGCCAAAGCCTATTTCGAAAGACAAACCCGATTGTTGGAAGAGGTCAATCAATTGTTAAAGCAAACCCAGGATCCTCTGAAAGCTATTCAGTCCATTCAATTAGAAAATTCAGCTTTAAAGAAAGAATTAATGGCTTTAACAAAAATAAAAGCGCAAGTATTAAAATCCGATTTGTTGAAAGAAATAAAGACCATTGAAGGAATTGATTTTTTATCCGCCGAAGTAGATTTAGATGCAAAAGGAATGAAAGACCTAGCTTTCGATTTAGGAGCTGAATTACAAAAAACGATCATTGTACTGGGATCACAAAAAACGGGAAAGCCTTTGTTGAGTTGTTATATTTCTAAAAACTTAGTGAAGGATCAAGGAAAAGATGCAGGAGCCATCATTCGCAAACTGGGAAAATACATTCAAGGCGGCGGAGGTGGTCAGCCCTTCTATGCGACAGCGGGTGGAAAAAAATTAGAGGGCATAACCCAAGCTTTACAAAATGCAGAGGCAATCTGTTTAAGTTAATTTACTCGATTTCGGGAGGATAATCTTCTACAATTTCTTGAACAAATAAAGCAATTCGTTCGTCTCTGTTTTTACTGTACTCTTGGATTCCTCCTCGTCCTTTTCCTTGCCATACCAGTTGTTTGGTTGTAGCATCTATAAAATTGATTAAAAGGGTTCCTTCCGTTCGGGTACTCACGCTACTTTGATTAGGACCCCATAACCAAGGATTGAATCCCCAGCCCCAGCCCCAACCCCAACCCCAATTGGAATAGTTGTTGACATAAATTTGTTCCTTCGCTTTGGTGGTAAAGCCAATTAACAAATCGGGGGTTTCGGACTTGGATAGACCCTTAGCATTCATTTCGGTGTCTATGGACTTTAAAATTCTCCTTTTATCTAGATCCGATATTTTTACTTGGTCAATTTCAGGTTTAAAATAGGCATACGTCTTGTATTCACTAAAATCGATACTGCTGTCGTAATCAGAAAAAACCTGAATGGATCCACAGGAAATAAAGAAGAGCAGAAGCAGAGCAAAAAAAGAATGTTTCATGTTTATCATTGGTTTTTGGATGTTGTAAACTACAAATAACAAAAATTATGCCGTAAAATCAATCTCGATTCGGGTCGTATCCAAATGGACAATGCCTGCAATTACTTTTGCAACAGTATCCTCTTTTGAGATGATATTGTTTGGTAAAAACTTTATAACCTTCTTCGGTTAAATAATAATCTCCTTCTTCGAAATTGGGTAGTGAACCTTGTCTCAATTTGGTACTTTTGAATATGCAACTTTTTGACGTTTTCAAAAATACTACAAATCAATGGCTTGACCCCTTTCTAGGGCATTCAATTGCTGTAAAACGTGAAGATCTTCTACATCCGTTGGTTTCCGGCAATAAATTTCGTAAGCTTAAATATGTTTTGAAGGATTACCATCAAGACTTCAAGTTTGAAGTTTTGACCTTTGGAGGTGCTTTTTCCAATCATCTTGCAGCCACCGCCGCTGCCGGGAAACAAATTGGATTTCAAACGATAGGGATTGTCAGAGGGCAGGAGTGGCAATCCAAAATAGCAGAAAGTGAGACCCTTCGTTTTTGTCAAAGTCAAGGGATGCGATTGATTTGTGTTTCCAGAGACGAATACAAAGATAAAGACCAAACGGAGCGAATACAATCTCTATTAATTAACAATGCGAAAATTAATGTCATTCCGGAAGGGGGTACTACTGAATTAGCGATTAAAGGTTGCGAGGAAATTTTAACAACACAAGACCGGCAATTTGATGTCATTTGTAGCAGTGTGGGAACCGGAGGAACGCTCTCCGGACTAATCAACAGTGCTGCTTCTGATCAAAAAATCATTGGATTTAACGCGTTAAAAAATCCAGCTATTGAATCGGCTATTGGAAAGTATACTGACTCCACACAATGGTTGATGGAGTCTCGCTACACTTTTGGAGGATATGCAAAGATCAATGAGGAATTAATTGAATTTATGAATCATTTTTATCAACAATACAAGATTCCTTTGGATCCGATCTATACAGGAAAGATGGTTTTTGGTATTTTTGACCTTATAGAAAAAAACAAATGGAATTGGGGAAAGAAAATTTTGATTATTCATACTGGGGGACTTCAGGGTGTCATTGGGATGAATCATCAGCTTCAAAAGAAAGGGAAACCTTTACTAAAATATGCTCCGCACTTGTTGTAAGTTGCTGTTTATTTGTTTTTCTTTCTTGTGGGAGCACCCGAAAAGTGGTGGTACGTGAAGAACCTACACCTAGACCAACTATAAAAAAGGTTGAAACGGTTGTTAGCACTCCCCCAAAAACAGTACTTCCAACCAAAAAAGTTCTAACCAATCAAGAGAAAGTCAATCAGTACATAGAGCGTTTTGGTCCGATAGCAAGCCAAGAAATGAAAAAATTTGGAATTCCCGCTAGTATTACGTTGGCCCAAGGAATTTTAGAGTCCGGAATGGGTTATGGTCGTTTGGCCATAGAGGGGAACAATCATTTTGGAATCAAATGCCACAAAGATTGGAATGGAAAAAAAATCTTTCACGATGATGATAAAGAGGGAGAGTGCTTCCGGGTGTATAAAGATCCGGTAACTTCCTACCGGGATCACTCGCTTTTTTTGAGTGAACGCAGTCGATATGCTTTTTTGTTTGCTATCAAAAAAACGAATTACAAAGCGTGGGCTCGTGGGCTTAAAAAGGCAGGATATGCCACCGATCCCAAATATCCTGAAAAACTGATCCAACTGATCGATCGATATGATCTTACACAATTTGATCAAACCAAAAGAAAAAAAGAAGTCTCGAAATCAACAGAACCTAATTCTAAAAAAACACATACAGTTGTAAAAGGAGATACTTTATATAACGTATCGAAAAGATATAATGTACCCCTTGAAACTCTAATAAAAATCAATAAAATCAAAGACCAAACTATTTTTATAGGTCAGACTATAGAAATACCTTTCAATCCCTAATACATATGCAATATAAAAGAAGTAGTGCCTTATTTAAATCTGCTCAAAAAGTGATTCCAGGGGGTGTTAATTCTCCTGTACGAGCTTTTAAGTCTGTTGGTGGAACTCCTATTTTTGTTGAACGCGCTCAAGGAGCTTATTTGTTTGATGCGGATGGTAATAAATTGATCGATTACATTGCCAGTTGGGGTCCTATGATTTTGGGGCACACATTTCCACCTGTAATTGAAGCGGTCCAAAAGCGTGCAGAATTGGGCACTTCATTTGGAATACCTACCGAATTAGAAACCGAAATAGCTTCTTTAGCATTAGAAATGGTACCGAATATGGACAAAATACGATTTGTCAATTCGGGAACGGAAGCATGTATGAGTGCCGTTCGTTTGGCACGGGGTGCAACCAAAAAAGAAAAAATAATCAAGTTTGCAGGATGCTATCACGGACATTCGGATGCCTTTTTAATTCAAGCGGGGAGTGGAGCTGTAACTTTTGGTAGCCCAAGCAGCCCAGGAGTTACCAAGGGAACAGCAAAGGACACCTTATTGGCTCCATATAATGATTTGGAGGCTGTTAGTCAACTTTTTAAGGAATATCCGGACGAGATAGCGGCCATTATTATTGAACCGGTAGCCGGTAATATGGGTTGCATAACCCCACAAGAGGGATTTTTAGAAGGACTTCGAAGACTCTGTGATCAGAACAATACATTGTTCATTTTTGATGAGGTTATGACGGGATTCCGCTTGGCCAAAGGGGGTGCTCAAGAACTTTTAAACATTCAAGCAGACATTGTTACTTTTGGAAAAGTCATTGGTGGTGGATTACCGGTTGGGGCTTTTGCCGCCAAGAATGAAATTATGCAACACCTGGCTCCTGAGGGACCGGTCTATCAAGCAGGAACCTTAAGTGGAAATCCACTGGCTATGGCCGCAGGTCTTGCGATGCTCAAAGCATTGAATGAGGATGTGAGCATTTATACTCGTTTGGCCGAAAAAACAAAACAACTTCATCTAGGATTAGAAGCGGTTCTTTCAACTAAAAGCATCCCATTTCAAATCAATCGATTGGGATCCATGATCTCTCTTCATTTCACGGAAACTCCGGTTATCGACTTCGAAACAGCTGCAAAAGGAAACAATTCTCAATTTAAAAAATACTTTCATGGCATGCTGAATGAAGGAATTTACCTACCCCCAAGTGCCTTCGAAAGCTACTTTCTCAATGACGCTTTAACCCACGCAGATATTGAGAAAACAATTTTTTCTTTCAAAAAAGTTGTACAAAGTATGTAATTTTTATATTTTGAGCCTTCAATACCAAATCTTATATAAAAATGAAAAAATTATACTTACTACTTATGTCGATGTCTTTTTTTTGGGTTTTTTCTCAAGAATATTTAGATGAATTACCTGAAAATCCGGATCCAAACAAATGCTTTGCTAAATGTGTTGTTCCTGATGAGTATCGGGAAGAGGTCGTACGGGTTCAAGCTAAGCCGGAACATAAAAAACTAAGCATTGTTCCTGCGGTATACCGAACTGAAACCGAAGAGATTGTAATTCGTCCGGAATCCAAACGATTTGTATGCGAACCCGCTGTTTATAGAACGGTGGTGGATACCCTTTGGATTAAAGATCCTTACCACAAGTTGACTGTTCAGCCAGTTGCTTTTTCTCAAGATTATGAATCCGTTGAGATAAAGCCTCTCACCGGATCTTGGGTAGCGGGTGAAAAGGATCCCGATTGTCCTTCTATTGAACCTGCTGACTGTAGAATCTTTCACTTTGTTGAGTCGTCGGCAGTTTACCGTGATGTACCCATTCAGAAAATTGTATCTAAAGAATCAACTACAGCTCAAGAAATAAAAGGGAATTATCGATTGATAACCAAGCAAGAGGAAGTTTCACCTGCACAAGCAAGACAGGAGATCATTCCTAAAAAAACTAGAACCATAGAACGTCAGGTCTTAGTAACCGATGAAACTACAAGGGAAAAAACGGTACCGGCTGAGTACACAGAGGTTGTCAAAAAAGTTTTAGTTAAAAAGGGTGGGATGACTGCATGGCGCGAGGTTCCTTGTACCATTCCTAGTCAAGGTCAGTTGCTTCCTATCCATTATGCTTTGGGGAGCGCCGCTCTTACTAGTAGATCCAAGCGCATCATAGATGACTACATCTTGTCAAAAATGCAATCCAATAAAAATATTTTGGTTGAGATCGGATCGCATACTGACTCAAGAGGGGGCGATGTATTTAATCAAAGTTTATCCGAACGAAGAGCAAAGTCTGTTGTGGAGTATCTTATATCAAAAGGGATTGATCAATCTCGATTAATTGCTGTGGGCTATGGAGAGGATAAGTTGCTCAATAATTGTGATAACAATTCAAATTGTTCGGAGGTTGAACACGCTAAAAACAGACGAACCGAGTTTAAGTTTTCTAAAAACATATTTATATCAAAGACATAAAGGGCTTGTTGTATTCACAAACCCTTTGTTTGTTAACTGACTAATAGTTTTTAGAATATTTCCTTCTATTTTCTTTAAACGCAGCATGACGAGAACCCCGGTGAGCGTATCTTCGACTGAATTTCTCCTTGGATTTTAATTTTCTCCAGAGTTCAAATTGTTCAGGGGTCAAAACCGACTTGAATTCATTTTGCAAAGCAATTTGTCGATCGAGCCATTTCACCTTCATTTCATAGCGTTGTTCATCAGATAGAGCTTCTTGTTTTTTGGAGTCGGTTTCCAGATGCCGTTCTAAGATGCTTTGAACCTCACCTGTCTGC
>JAYNHN010000073.1:9947-10845 GCA_038108035.1 Flavobacteriaceae bacterium | reverse complement strand
AGGAACCCATGGTTTTGTGGTGGGACATATTGTACCCGAAGCACAAGAAGGAGGAACCATTGCGTTACTAAAAGATGGAGACCCAATTACCATTGATGCAGAACAAAATACCATCAGTGTCGCCTTGAGCGATGAAGAAATTAACGCACGTAGAGCCGTTTGGGTAAAGCCTCCCTACAAATTTAATCAAGGCGTATTATATAAATATATTAAAACCGTAGCAACCGCTTCAGAAGGTTGCGTAACGGACACCAACTAGTTATGGGAACAGCAAGTAAAAATCAAAAAACAGCTGCTCCAATCCGAATATCGGGAGCAGAAGCGGTCATTCGTTGTCTTTTACACGAAGGAGCCAATTTGGTTTATGGATATCCAGGAGGAGCCATTATGCCCATCTACGATGAGTTATTTAAATTTCAAGATCAACTTCATCATGTACTCACCCGACATGAACAAGGCGCTACCCATGCTGCACAAGGTTTTGCCCGAACTTCGGGAAAAGTAGGCGTGGCCTTAGCCACCTCGGGTCCCGGTGCAACTAATTTAGTAACCGGAATAGCCGATGCACAAATCGATTCCACACCCATGGTCTGCATCACAGGTCAGGTTGCTTCCCACCTTTTGGGATCGGATGCCTTTCAAGAAACAGATATCATTGGGATCTCAACTCCTGTGACCAAATGGAATTATCAAATCACCAAAGCGAGTGAAATTCCTGAAATCATGGCAAAAGCGTTTTACATCGCTCGTTCGGGAAGACCTGGTCCCGTCTTGATTGACATTACCAAAGATGCTCAATTTGACAAACTGGATTTTCAGTACGAAAAATGTTCTGGAATTCGAAGCTATCAACCCAACCCTTCACTTTCTATAGCGGATGTGGAAGAAGCAGTGACTC
>JAYNHN010000073.1:3188-9937 GCA_038108035.1 Flavobacteriaceae bacterium | reverse complement strand
TTATTGTTTGGGGTCAAGGAGTTATTTTAGGACAGGCTGAAGTAGAATTTAAAAACTTTTTGGAAAAATCTGGAATTCCTGCAGCCTGGACTATTTTAGGTTTGTCTGCATTGCCAACGGATCATCCTTCGAACAGAGGAATGGTTGGAATGCATGGTAATTACGCACCCAATCTTTTGACGAATGAATGCGATTTGTTGATCGCAATCGGTATGCGTTTTGACGATCGAGTGACTGGCGACCTCAACACCTATGCCAAACAGGCCAAAATCATCCATTTGGAACTGGACCCTGCCGAGGTTAATAAAAATGTAACAGCAGATATTACTATCCTTTCGGACTGTAAAATAAGTCTTAAAGAATTAACCCAACGAATTTCAAAAAACACATATCCGGAGTGGTTGGCGCGTTTTGATGCGTTGGATGCCATTGAAAAATCCAAAGTCATTGATTCCGATCTCAATCCTACCAAACCAGGACTTACCATGGGGGAAGCCATAGAGATGATCAATAAACATTCCAAAGGAGATGCTATAATCGTAACCGATGTGGGACAGCATCAAATGGTTGCATGTCGCTATGCTCGTTTTAATCAATCTAAAAGCAATGTTACTTCCGGAGGCTTGGGAACTATGGGATTTGCCTTGCCGGCAGCCATAGGAGCCAAGATGGGTGCTCCCGATCGAGAAGTGGTTGCCATTATCGGAGATGGAGGATATCAAATGACCATTCAAGAGTTAGGGACTATTTTTCAGCAACAAGCAGCGGTCAAAATCGTGGTTCTAAATAATGATTTTTTGGGGATGGTTCGCCAATGGCAGCAATTGTTTTTTGACAAACGGTACGCATCAACAGAAATGGTCAATCCCGATTTTGTAACGATTGCAAAAGGATTTCAAATACAAGCCAATCGGGTAAGTAAAAGAGAGAAACTGAGTCAGGCCGTGGAAGAAATGATGGTTTCGAAACAACCTTATTTCCTAGAGATTTGTGTCGAAAAAGAAGATAACGTATTTCCTATGATCCCATCGGGAGCCAGTGTTTCAGATATAAGATTAGAATAAAATGGAAACAAAAACATATACCATATCCGTCTATTCAGAAAACAATGTAGGTTTGCTTAATCGTATATCTGCTATTTTCTTAAAAAGACATATCAACCTTTTGAGTTTTTCCACATCGGAATCGGAAATACCCAACGTTTTCCGATTTGTGATTGTTATCCGTGTAGAGCCTGAAAAGGTTCGTAAACTCGTTCAGCAAATTGAAAAGCAAATTGATGTGATCATAGCCTTATATCATACTGATGAGGAAACTATTTTTCAGGAATATGCACTTTATAAAGTTAAATCGAGCTATTTGTTTGAAGAACGTCAAATTCAGAATATCATTAAGAAGAGTCATGCCAATATTGTTACTGTTTCTCCTGAATTTTTTGTCATAGAATTAACGGGATTTAGAGAAGAAACCGAACAACTTAGAAAAGATCTAGTACCCTATGGATTGATGCAGTTTGTACGTTCGGGACGTATATCGGTCACCAAAGCCAAAATGGGTATTTCAGAAATATTAAATACTTTTAAAAACAACAATTAATCAAATCATGTCAAATTATTTTAACCAATTATCATTACGTGAACAACTGCATCAATTAGGACAATGTCGTTTTATGGATGCTTCAGAATTTGAGGACGGAATCCAAGTTTTAGAGGGCAAGAAAATTGTCATTGTTGGATGTGGAGCTCAAGGGCTTAATCAAGGGCTCAATATGCGAGATTCTGGATTGGATATTTCCTATGCACTACGTCAAGGAGCGATTGAACAAAAACGAGCATCCTACCAAAATGCCGTTGACAACAATTTTTCGGTGGGTACTTACGAAGAGTTAATCCCAACGGCGGATGTGGTCATCAACCTGACTCCCGATAAAAACCACACTTCTGTAGTAGCAGCGGTAATGCCAATGATGAAAGAAGGAGCCACACTTTCTTATTCTCATGGATTCAATATTGTGGAAGAAGGGACCAAGATAAGAGAAGACCTAACAGTGATTATGGTTGCTCCCAAATGCCCGGGTTCCGAGGTACGAGAGGAGTACAAGCGTGGGTTTGGTGTACCTACTCTCATTGCAGTTCACCCTGAAAACGATCCGCAAGCACATGGATTGGCTCAAGCAAAAGCCTATGCCTTTGCTACAGGAGGGCATCGAGCCGGTGTTTTGGAATCGTCTTTCGTAGCCGAAGTAAAATCGGATTTGATGGGCGAACAGACCATTCTTTGCGGAGTACTTCAAACAGGCTCTATCTTGAGTTTTGATAAAATGGTTGAAAAAGGAATTGAGCCAGGCTATGCAGCTAAATTAATTCAATACGGTTGGGAAACCATTACCGAGGCATTGAAGTATGGAGGTATTACCAATATGATGGATCGCTTGTCCAATCCAGCCAAGATTAAAGCGTTTGAATTGTCCGAGCAACTGAAACAAATCTTAACTCCTTTGTTTGAAAAGCATATGGACGATATTATGTCTGGACATTTTTCAAAAACCATGATGGAAGATTGGGCCAATGACGATGAAAATTTATTGACCTGGCGTGCAGCTACAGGAGAAACGGCTTTTGAAAAAACACCCATTACGGATCAAGAGATTTCAGAACAAGAGTTTTTTGATCATGGAATCTTAATGGTTGCTTTTGTACGAGCCGGTGTTGAATTGGCATTTGATACGATGGTTGCCGCCGGGATAAAAGAAGAGTCAGCGTATTACGAATCGCTGCATGAGACCCCGTTGATCGCCAATACGATTGCTCGTAAAAAATTATTTGAAATGAATCGAATCATTTCCGATACGGCCGAATACGGTTGCTATTTGTTTGATCATGCTGCAAAGCCCATGTTGACCGACTTTATGAAAGATATTCAATCCGATGTGATTGGTGCTGGAATGAAATCTAGTGATATGGGCGTAGACAATAAAAATTTGATCGATATCAATGAGATCATTCGATATCATCCAGTAGAGATGATCGGTTATGAGCTAAGAGCTTCCATGACCGCTATGAAAAAAATCGTTTAAACCTTGTCTTTACACCCGACTTTAAAGGGCGTTCACAATGCAGCCGACTACCTTAAGGAGGTTTGCAGAATAACTCCCTTGGAATTAAATAAGCGCTTGTCTGCAAAGACAGGTGCTTCTGTTTTTTTTAAAAGAGAAGATTTACAGCAAGTACGCTCTTTTAAAATTAGGGGAGCTTACAATAAAATTTGTTCCTTAAGTAAAGCTGAACGGGATCGGGGAATGGTTTGTGCCAGTGCTGGAAATCATGCTCAAGGGTTTGCCTTTGCTTGCAAAAAACTCCAAATAAAAGGCGAAATTTTTATGCCTACCACTACCCCACAACAAAAAATTACTCAAGTTAAAATGTTTGGGGGTGAATTTGTTGAAATTATTTTAAAAGGGGACACTTATGATGAATGTCAAAAAGTCGCTTTAACTCGAACTAAAGCGACTTCTAAAACCTTTATCCATCCCTTTGATGATGTTCAGGTAATTGAGGGTCAGGCTACAATCGCTTTGGAGATGTTGAGTCAAAATTCGAAAGGATTTGACTATATATTGGTTCCGATTGGGGGTGGAGGATTGGTCTCCGGCATTCTTACCGTTTTTAAAGAAAAAGCACCCAACACCAAAATTATTGGTGTCGAGCCACAGGGCGCTCAATCTATGAAATCGGCCTTGGAGAAAGGCAAACGGGTGACACTTAAAGAAATGGATCGTTTTGTCGATGGGGCTGCAGTTCGTCAAGTGGGAAAATTACCTTTTTCGATTTGTAAAAAGGATTTAGATCAAATTGTAGCGGTACCGGAAGGCAAAATATGCCAGACCATATTGGATTTATACAATAAAGAGGGAATCGTTGCCGAGCCTGCGGGAGCTTTGGCTGTAGCGGCTCTGGATTTGGTGGACTTTGATACTAGAGATCAATCCATCGGTATTTTATTGTGTGGTGGTAATAATGATATTTTTAGAATGCCAGAAATCAAAGAACGCGCTTTGTTATACGCTCAGTTAAAGCATTATTTCCTGATTGAATTTCCTCAGCGAGCCGGTGCATTAAAACAATTTGTGTCCGAGGTTTTAGACCCTGATGACGATATTACTCATTTTGAATTTTCTAAAAAAAAATACAATAATAGTGCTCCTGCCGTGGTGGGAATCGAATTAAAAAATGCCTCAAATTATCAAGTTTTGGTCGATCGGATGAAAAGCCATAACTTCAAGTTCGAATATTTAAATGAAAAAGAAAACCTGTTTAGATTTTTGATCTAAGCAATCAAACAAAAAAAATGAATTCAATTGCTACAAAAGAAATCCCAAAAGAGTATCAAATCACACCGTATCAATGCGATCAGTACCTGATCAACGGTCAACTAAAAAAATGGAGTGGTCAAACCTCAGACGTTTTCTCAGTGATACAAACACCCAATTCGAAGGGGGAAATGGCTCCTACTTTACTGGGCTCGATCCCGGATATGGAGACGGAATCCGCTTTGGAAGCATTAGAGGCTGCTAAAATGGCTTACAATCGAGGTCAAGGACTTTGGCCTACTATGAAAGTAGGGGAGCGTCTAAAATGCATGGAGGCCTTTGTTGAAAAGATGAAAGAACATCGAGAAGAAGTTGTTCGCCTTTTGATGTGGGAAATATGTAAAAACAAAAGCGATTCTTATAAGGAGTTTGACCGAACGGTTGATTATATCGTAGATACGATCGATGCATATAAAAATTTAGATCGTAAAGGAGCAAAATTTGATAAGCAGGGAGGAGTTTTTGCTCATATCCGAAGAGGTCCTTTAGGTGTGGTTTTGTGTTTAGGACCTTATAACTATCCACTGAATGAAACCTTTTGCTTGTTAATTCCAGCAATTATAATGGGTAATACCGCTATTTTTAAACCCGCAAAGCACGGAGTATTACTGATTGCTCCTTTGTTAAAAGCATTTCAGGAGAGTTTTCCTCCCGGTGTGGTAAACATCCTTTTTGGACGTGGTAGAAAAATTGCGAGTCCCATCATGAAGACCGGAGTGATCGATGTATTGGCATTGATCGGACACAGTTCTTCTGCAGTCGCTTTGCAAGACCAGCATCCCAACAAGAATAGACTTCGCTTGGTATTGGGATTGGAAGCTAAAAATCCAGGAATTATCCTTCCTGATGCGGACTTAGATCTTACGATCAAAGAATGTATTTCTGGAACTCTCTCCTATAACGGACAACGCTGTACTGCACTCAAAGTTTTGTATGTTCATGAGTCTCTAGTAGATGAGTTCAATCGCAAATTTTCTAAAGCCGTTGACGATCTAAAGTTTGGAAACCCTTGGGAAGATACCTTTTTGACTCCCTTGCCAGAACCCAGTAAGCCAGGATATATTCAAGATTTAATTCAGGATGCAAAAGGGAAAGGTGCTCGTATTTTGAATAAAAAAGGAGGAAAATTATCTGAAAACTATTCATTTCCAGCCGTTATGTATCCTGTGGATAAATCCATGAAGTTGTATCATGAAGAACAATTTGGACCCATTATACCTATTATATCCTATAAAGAAATTGATGAACCATTGGATGCAATGGCGGAATCGGATTATGGGCAACAAGTAAGTCTATTTGGTCGCGACATTCGAAAAATAGCTCCTCTGATTGATACGCTAGCCAACTTGGTGTGTCGGGTAAATTTAAATTCAGCTTGCCAGAGAGGACCGGATGTTTATCCTTTTACAGGAAGAAAAAATTCTGCTGTGAGTACGTTAAGTGTTTATGATGCGCTCCGTTCGTTTTCGATTCGAACTTTTGTAGCTTCAAAAGACACTGCCTACAATAAGGAAATTTTAGAAACTTTGCTGAGCTCAGAAGCATCCAACTTTATTTCGACCGAATATTTGCTTTAAAATTTAAAAATACTGACCAATACCAAACACAAGCCCTTTCGAGCGTCCATTATTGAGTGAAAATCCATAGTCGAGTCTTAGAATGGCTGTATGAATAAACTTGTGGATAATTCGGATTCCAATTCCACTGTATAGATTGTGATTTTTTGTGGAAAAGAAATCATTTATAAATCCACCAGCAGGAAGAATCCAACTGGAATCGATAAATCCGTTTCCTTGGATTGCCAGCCACTTTCGTTCCAGTAGAGTGTGTCGATATTCTGTATTAATAACAGCAATTTGACTTCCCCTTCGCACTTTATTACCAGCCCCCCTTGTGTTTAAATTATTATCAATAACAAATGCAGGAAAGGGAGTCTCAAAGTTACGTGAAATTCCTATTTTCATACGATTAGCCCAATTTCCTTTTGTTTTGATACGTTTAAAAAAAGTAGTTTCATTTTCAAAAGCGTAAAAATAATTTTCGCCTCCAAAATTTGCTCCCCATACGTTATTGAGTTGAATCAAGTTTCGGAAACCCGAAAATAAATAATAAAATTGTTCCAGTCTGTTAAAGTCAAAATTGAGTTTAAATAAAAACTTTTGAGTTGCAAATGTATTTGGAATTTGTGAATCTTCTTTTCCTTCCGCCAGCGTATAGTTTTCTTCCAGCAGTCCCAATCCCACCGAGTAGGTTTTTAGGATATTGGGTTTGAAATCAAATTTGAAATCACTGCTTATAAAACGATAGTTATAAAAAGCGGTGCCGGTTGGAGTATTAACCGGTTCAAATGTATTTCTCTTTTGGAGAATTCCATAAATGC
>JAYNHN010000073.1:0-3178 GCA_038108035.1 Flavobacteriaceae bacterium | reverse complement strand
CCAATCTGTGTTCCTCTAAATTTGGGATTACCAAAAATAAGCCCGAAACCATCAAAAATATTTTTTCGGTAAAAAATCCCCGTAAGGTAGCCCCTTCCCAAAAAATTATGTTCGTTAATTCCCAAATGAAAAGCGACTTGATGATTAAGGGTGGACCAGATGTCGATAGCCGGAATCAATGTTTTATTTTCTTCAATATGATAAATGAGTCGATTCTTGCTACTTAGTGTGTCCCAAGTAAAATAGGCATGACTAATCGAAGGTTCTCGAATCAAGCGAATCAAATCCTCCTCCACCTTCATACTATCCATAACAACATTCTTCTGGCTGAGAATTAATTTTTGGATATATTTTTTTTTAGATTTTTTTAAACCTAGGATATCAATAGAGTGTACTCTTTCCTGTTAAGATCTAGAGAGAAAAGCACAGATAAAAAATAAAAGGAAAAGCTTTTTTCTCATTTTTAATTTATCACAGCTCGAAGTCCCAAATTAAAAGTTTGTCCTAGACCAGTACTATTTCCTCTAAAAAAATTAGTATATAAAACTTCCACATTCAGAGTTCGTGAGAGTTGATATTTTGCACCCCCTCCATAAGCGGAATAGTCTTGTGAAAATTCGTTGTTGATTGCAAGTAAAGAGGCATGTTGAAGGAGTCCCAATACGGTCAAGTTCTCATTGGGAAAATAACTAAAAAAGATACCGGGACTTAAACGTATTGAATCATTGGCAAAACTGTCTTCTTTTTTACCGAAATTGTATTCTGTATTGAGTTCGGTAAAAATTTGAAAGATTCCATTGATGCTTGAATAATCATAAAACACTTTATTTTGCCAAATAAATCCTTTTTGATCGAGATAGACTCCATGATCCGTTTCTAGATCAAATAGAGGGATACTGAAAGCGGATTGAATAGAGAGATTATTCATGTTTTTAAAAGGAGCTAGTTTTATGCTGGGAGCGATTCTGGAAAGACCGTGACGTTGCTCCGGGGTTTCCTTAAAACGAAAAGGTTTAAAGACGCCCAGGTCATTAATGGTATTGGATCGGTACTCTAAATGCACACCTATATTCCATTTTGCAGAAGCACTAAGGCCCGTGAAAACATCCAAGGAGGAAGTGAAAAAATTTTTCCGAGGGCTGTTGAGTGTTTGGTTTTTTTCATTTACACTCAGCACTTCCGTGTAGAGATTGTTAAACCACTTAATATCCCATTGACCACTTTGCATCAATTTAGAAGGAGTGTAAAACTGAATATTGGAATCTTGAGAAGTGAGATTAGAAAAGTAAAAAAGACTGCTAAGTAATATGTAAAAAGAGGCATGGATTTTCATAAGTAGTTTTTAGTCTGCTAAGAAATGGCTAATTTGGTTACGTAAAATTAGAAAAAATTATGGATATAAGAGTTTTTTTTAAAAAATGTTGGATGTTGAGTATCGGTTTGATTTTAATTTTTTCAGGCTGTTCTCCTCTTAAAAAGTATGAACCAAAAGATCGACTATGGGCAATTCCTGAAATAGAGGCTTTTGAAAAGTTAGACACCACCGAAGAATACGACAAAGAAGCTATTTTATTTATTGGTAGTTCCAGTATTCGATTATGGAAAACATTAGAAAGGGATATGGCACCCTATCCGGTTATTCAAAGAGGTTATGGAGGAGCTCATTTTAGAGATATGATTTATTTTACGGATCGAATTTTGGCGGATCATCCACTGAGTATGGTGGTCTGTTTTGTTGCCAATGATATCAGTGGTTCTCCCAAAGATGGAAAGCCTAAAGAAGTTTTACGATTGTTTAAATATTTTGTTAGACAAGTACGAAGTAAGCATCCTGAGATTCCTATTTTACAAATTGCAATCACTCCTACTCAAAGCCGATGGAGAAAATGGGAAGAAATTAAGAAGGTAAATGACTTAATTAAAGAGTATTGTAATCAAACCGAAAACCTTTATTATATCGATACAGTTCCTACTTTTTTAGATGAAGAAGGTTTAACCAAAACAGAATGGTTTATTCGAGATCAATTGCATCTCAATGAAACAGGCTATACAGTTTGGAATCAATTGATTAAATCTGAGATTGAAAGGGTAAAATTATTTCGCTAAAAGATCTTCTGAAAACGACCAAAGACAAAGTCTTGAGTGGTCTTGAAGGGAGTCGTATGGGTTTCCTCAACACAGTCTAAAAGATCAAATTCAGGTTTAAAGTTTTCACGAAGACTTTTACAAGTATATTGTAGAATCGGCAATCCACTGCATTTGAGTGGTCCAGATGAAGAAAAAGTACCCATTACCAATGCTTTCAATACATGATCCGATACAAGTTGATTGTATTTTAGGATATCTTCCAATAGCGTCAAAAAATGAAATGAAGCACGGTCATGCCACAAAGCGTATTTTCTTTTGGGTTGGAAGTCTAGTACATCGGTTACAATCCATTGGACGGATTCGGCTTTTGCTCCCAAACGTTTTTTGGCCCGCTCCAACGCTTTTTCTGAAATGTCCAAAACCGTAAGATCTTGGTATCCCTGTTCCAAAAGAAAATCCACCAAATAACTGTCTCCACCCCCAATATCAATAATGGGATCTTTCTTTGTGATTCGACAATCGTTTATCAGATCCATTGATGTTTGGGGAACAAACTGTGTCCAACTTACTTGCTGTGGGGTTTTATGTTTGAATACATGCTCCCAATGTTGTTTTTTTTTATTCATAATTTTAAAGATTGAACCAATAGTTGATTTTAAAAGACAGATTCCATCCAGTTGATACATTGGGGATACTGATTTCATTGCTGTTAAAAACTAAAAAGATATCGGAGGCCGGTTTGTAACGCCACTGAAATCGAGAATTAAAATTCCAAAGACCCAGTTGCTCGTTGTACTGAAAGAGATTGGAAAAGAAAATCTTATTGGTCAGTGTTAAATTGGCTTTGAGACCGAGTAACCAAAAGCTATTGGTTTTCCATGGTTCGGGAAGATCAATATGATTGTAATTGACAACTGAATTTAGCTCCAAAAAAGGTTGGAATCGGTAACCCATTTCACTTAAAAAAGCCATTCTTTTTCCTTGAGCATAATACCCACCTCCTAGCGCTTCTAGGGTGTAGGTAAAACGATTTTGAGGCTTGGCATCATAAGTAAACACCCAATTGTTCCATTGGTGTATTGTTCCAGCT
>JAYNHN010000072.1:314-10912 GCA_038108035.1 Flavobacteriaceae bacterium | reverse complement strand
TCAGTAGCTGCAACAACAAGTATGGCACCGTCCATTTGAGCAGCACCCGTTACCATGTTTTTCACATAATCGGCGTGACCAGGACAGTCAACGTGAGCATAGTGACGATTACCCGTTTGGTACTCAACGTGAGATGTATTGATAGTAATACCACGCTCTTTTTCTTCGGGAGCGTTATCAATTTGATCGAAGCTTCTTGCCTCAGACAAACCTGCGTCTGCAAGTACTTTTGTAATTGCTGCGGTAAGTGTAGTTTTACCGTGATCTACGTGACCGATAGTCCCAATATTTAAATGGGGTTTTGACCGATCAAATGTTTCTTTAGCCATAATTATTGTTGTTTCAATGTTATTTTTAGGAGCGCAAATTTATGAATTTTTTTGATTTTTAATGGGATTTACTAAAAAAATGTTGTTTTTTTAAACTTTTATTCTAAAGGGGCTCTAGCGGTTTTAGGAGGATAACAAAATTTTACTTTATTTTGGGCACTTTTGAGGCTGAAAAAGATATAATTCTCACCCATTTAAATTCCAGTTTTTATGCGTTATTTAACCCATTTGTTGTTTGTTTCATACTAAATCTGGAACATGAATAATGAAAGTAAGACCTTGTAATATCGGAATCATCATTCCTTGCTATAACGAAGCGAAAAGACTTCGCGTTTCGGAATACCGATCATTTTTAGAAAAAGAAAAACAGGTAACTATCTATTTTGTCAATGACGGTTCTCAAGATGAAACGCAAGAGGTGTTAGAAAGTTTAAAACTTTTATATCCAGAACACATCCATATTCTAACACTAAAAAAAAACAAAGGAAAGGCCGTTGCTGTCCAAACAGGAATGAACCGAGCACTTCAGGAGAATCAATATGAGTGCCTAGCTTATTTGGATGCAGATTTATCTACTTCGCTTGAGGAATGCTTGCTATTGGCTGGGAAAATCAGTAAACAAAAGCAATTTATTTTTGGGTCACGAATTAAAAAAGTGGACAACCAAATTCAAAGTAAAACTTCAAGAATGATAATCGGTAGAATTCTTGCAAGTATTATCTCTAAAATGTTACATCTTTCTGTTTATGATACCCAATGCGGTTGTAAAATATTTTCATCCTACTGGGCTGCACTGGTTTTTAAAAATCCTTTTTTAACTTCTTGGTTGTTTGATGTTGAGATTTTTTATCGCTTGATACATGTGTTTGGAAGAAAAAAATTAATCCCACAAATCGCAGAAGTTCCATTAAAGAACTGGGTCAACGTGGACGATAGTAAAGTGGAGCTGAGTTATGGAATAAAAGTATGGTTTGATCTTTATAAAATCTATAAACACTATGGAAAAAATTAAAATTGACCCGTCAAATCATGGACTCATGAAATGGATTTTTTGGACTTTGGTTGCTTTTAGAGCTTTACTCAATGCTCTAATTCCTTTGATGGATAAAACAGAAGCTCGATATGCCGAGATTTCAAGAATTATGGCAGAGACTCAAAATTGGATTGTACTCGAAATTGATTATGGCATTCCATTTTGGGCCAAACCTCCCCTTTCAACTTGGGCAAGTGCTCTAAGCATTAGTCTTTTTGGAACTAGTGCTTTTTTTGTTCGGTTGCCCTATTTATTAATTTGCGTTTTTTTAGGTCTTTGGATTGGTAAATGGGGTAAACAAGACTCCTACTCTTCCTATTTCCCAGCCCTTATATTGATTTGTATCCCTGAGTTTTACCTTCATGCTGGAGTGGTATCGACCGATGTTTTTTTGACTTTCAGTATCACTTTAACCATGCTTTCCTTTTGGAAAAGGATGCAAATTGACGGGTCATCCTACTGGGGCTATCTTTTTTTTGTGGGACTCGGCTTGGGACTTTTAGCCAAAGGACCTGTAGTAGGAATCTTGACCCTTCCTCCAATAGGATTATGGTGTTTATTACAAAATAAATGGATAGAAGCATTCAAAAAAGCACCTTGGATTTTTGGAAGTATTTTGATGCTTATGATCGCACTTCCTTGGTATATTTTGACTGAAGTTAGATCTCCAGGCTTTTTTGACTACTTTATCGTAGGAGAACATTTTAATCGGTATTTCAACTCTGAGTGGGTAGGTGATAAATACGGTTTTCCTAAGCAACAACCCTTTGGAATTGTCTGGGTATTTCTTTTGGTATTTTGCCTTCCGTGGTCTATTTTATTGGTTCAAAGCTTTTGGAAAACCGCCCGAACAATCCGAAGTGATTCTTGGGGATTGTTTTTGTGGATATGGATAATTTGGACGCCTTTGTTTTTTACAACCTCAACCAGTCTCATACACCCTTATATATTACCCATTACTATTCCTTTGGCACTATGGATCTCGTATAAATGGGAGGAATTCAAAAATCCACTTACATATCTCAAAGTAGCCGTGAGTCTTCCCATAATAATTTTGTTGGTTTATCTCAGCGGTGTTGGAAAACAAATTACCAAAAACCATACTGACAAGTTTTTGTTGGAGCATCGTCAAAATGGATCGATTTTTGCGCTCAACTTCAAGTCGTATTCAAGCCAATTTTACACAAATGGAGAAATAAAAATCATTGATTTTAATGAGCTAGAAGAAAGAATTATTCAAAACGAGCCATTTTCTATCTTAATTTACAACACAGACTGGGATATACTGTCGCCTTGAGTCAAGAAACAAATTAAACACTCAATAAGTCATAAAAAAAGGGGGGTTTACCACTTTAATTAGTGATCAGAAAAATTAATCAAAATTATTTTGCCTCTTGAAAGTCCTAAGATTTAGAACTTAGAGTGGGTAGAATGCCATGGACGAATTAAATAAAAAAACCGTCAGGAATTATTCCCAACGGTTCATCAATTGAATGAAAACAAATTAAAAACAAATAATATAACCAAATAATGTAATGTCAATTGAATAAGTCAAGAGCAATATCTTTTTCATAGATAATAAAGTCAATAGTTTCAAAATCGTCCTGCAATGAAATAAAATCAGTAAAATAGCTCATCTTGTAATTTTTATTCAAAGATATTTTAAAAATGTAAAATATTATACATTAAAACAGCCTAAAAAGGCATATTTAATGATAATTTAATAATTAGATGTCCATTAGATCACATTGGTAATAATCAAGGACTCAATTTATGTTTTTATTAAAAAAAGGGAATCCCAAATACTTGGATTTACACTAAACAATGAGTCAAAGAGAAGAATTCCTGATGCTTATCAGCTTTTTAAAGTTTTTTAGAAGAGAAAGAAATCGACTGCTCGATGGTAAACCGATAATAAAATGAGGCTGTTGCAAAAAGGATTATTGCACTCGGGAGGAATCAACCCACTATTTTTAATAGAAATGGGCATTTCAAAAACCTTTTGTTTTCTGATAGACTTATTAATAAATAAAATTAATGAAGACGCATAGATATTATTCGCCACCTCCACCGCCGTCACCGCCGCCCATATCACCTCCATGACCGCCGTCACCAACAAATCCACTATCCATGATAGGAATATAGCCAGCTTCTGAGGAGGGAATGGTATTAATATTGATCTGAAATTCATCCACTATAAAAGTAATTTCCTTAGCGTCTAACTTAGAGGGCAATCTGGATTCTCGTATGCTACCGGTAGTAGGATCGAGTACATTGGTTTTTTTAGGTGAAAATAAATAAACTTTACTATCAACTACTGCTAGTTTAGGTGTGGACCACCTAAAACCTGTTTTTACACGAAAATTTTCTTTTCCAGTATTGATCGAAATGGAAACCAGTTCTTTTGTTTTATCCATATATAAAATGGAGTCGCCCAAAATATGGACAGAGTAGAGTATTTTGTTGATTGTCCAAATTTTATCTCCCGTTGAATAATCAATCAAAGAAGTATAATACGTGGTCCAACTGTGAGAAGAAACCAGTACAAAATTGTCAATTCTAGAAATACCAGCAACCTTATTTTCTAGCTCGATTCTCCATTCGTATTTTTGGTCTCGGGGATTGTACTTATAAACTTCTTTTTTTTCGCTTGCTAAAATCATATTTGGAATTTTGAAAAATTATAGTTAACTAATTTAGTGTAAAAAAATGACAACTTTGCTTCATCAAATAAAACCTTAAAAACGGGCTTTCTAATGTGGAACTTATTTCAGATTCGTAGTTTTTGAGGCGAATTCAAGATCCATTTTTAAATATCGTGGTGTAATTTTATAAAGTCTAATAATTTTCTTAATTTGGAATCATTAATCGAAATCAATTCATATGTCAATCTGGAAATTCTATATTGTCTTTTTTGTCATTTTATCTACACCTAATTCTTTTTCCTTTGGGCAAGAAATAAGTAATCAAACAACTTCAGATGACCCAGCCAATAAAATTATTGAAAACTTTGACAACAGTTTTTTAAATCGTCCACAATCGGTATGGTCTGTGTTGCGTTCATCAAAAAATAACATGCTTTATTTTGGAACTTTTGACGGAATCAAGGAGTACGACGGAAAAAATGTAACCGATATTTTAATTCAAGGAGAAATTGAAGGAGAAATCGGTGTTCCTTTTGTCAGAAAACTAATAGATGACCAAGAGGGTAAAGTTTTTGCTGCGGGAGTTGGTTTACTTGGGACTTTAGAAAAAGATCCTTATGGAAACACATTCTATCAATCCATCATTTCACAAATACCGGATAGTATTAATCCGTATCAGCAGGTTTTTTGGGGAGCTTTGAAGCAAGATTCACGTTTGTTATTTTATACACGAGAACGAGTATTTAGATGGGATAACGATCATTTTGATACGGTCTGGAAAATCTCTGACTATAAGGAAGGTGTTGACGCTAGTGGTACCATCCAAACATTAATTAAAGCGAACAATCGAATTTTTCTTCGTGTATGGAATCAGGGTGTTTTTGAATTAATTGACGATCAATTTGTTTTTCTTAAAGGATCTGAACTCTATAAAGAAAATCGAATTGAGGCAGCCTATGAATTGAATCAAGATGAGATTGCTTTTTTTAGTAGTAGCAATGGGGTCCATTTATTGGACCAACAAGGAAGTTT
Organism: Flavobacteriaceae bacterium; assembly: GCA_038108035.1. Lineage (GTDB taxonomy): Bacteria > Bacteroidota > Bacteroidia > Flavobacteriales > Flavobacteriaceae > MS024-2A. Next base: position 5,873 of record JAYNHN010000072.1, on the reverse strand, counting down.
TACCCCATCAAAAAATAAAGTTTTGAATCAATGGATAATCAAAAACAAGATTTACAATGTCGATGAATTGAATCGCTTTTCAAATGGGAATTTTCCTTTGATTAGTTTTGAGGGTGGAACGCTTATTTTAGACGAGCATCTTAATATTATTGATTTATTAGATCAAAATGATGGTCTTTTGTCTAATACGATTACCAGTTTGTTTATTGATTCAAACGATGACTTGTATCTGACCAGTCTTTTGTCTGCTTGTAAAGTCAAGATGAACAATTCAATCACTGCTTTCAATGAATCTGACGGAATTAAAGGTTTGGTTCAAAAAATAAAAAAACTAGATCAGAGTCTATACCTAAGTACAACAGAAGATATTTTCAAAATTGAGACCAACTCCAATCCACTCAAAAATAATCAAATAAAAGATCTGGGAATTGATGATATTCCTAAAGACTTCACCCTGTTTAATGATGAAATCATTTCTGTAAATAACTCTAGCCTCTCAACGATAAAAAACAACCAAAAAAAAATCATTTCCAATGACCGCCTTCTGTTATCCGCAGAACAAAGTCTTTTGGATACTCGTCTACTGATTCTCGCTCATCCTATTGAAGGAATTGTGTTTTACAAAAAAGAACAGGGTATTAGAAAATTAAAATCAGTAACTATAGAAGGAACAGGGATTATCAGCATCAAAGAATTAAATCCTGGAACGTTATATGTTGAAGCAAGTGAAGGAGAGGGATCTTTCTTGGGTTTTTATAACCAAAACGCAGAAGTCACTTTTGAAAGAGTTCTCACTCCTGATAATCAGCTAAAAATAGCAAGCCAAGAAAACCAACCGTCAAGTTTTTTAAATTCTACACTTTCAGAATGGATCAGTGAACCCCAATTAACTTTATTTGAAACGGGAGCAGGATACTTTGTGTTTGATGAAGATTTAAAACTTTATCGTTTTGCGTCTTCGTGGGAGCTCGAGGAAGTTGGCTTAGACCTATATCCGATTTTTGAAAACAATATCAATTTTCAACGTTTGTTAAGCTCGGTCAATCCGATAACAAAAAACAATTGGTTTTTAATTGAAGGTGGAGTAATGGAAGTAAAGTTTGACACGACCGGATATGAAATTCTAAATAGAATCCCATTTGGCAGTATTGACGAATCCGAACTTTCCGGTGCTTTTTTGAGTGATGTTTCTAATGATAGAGACCTCCTGTGGCTGGGTTCTAAAGATGCGCGTATTATCGCTTGGTTTCCTAAAACCAACACTCAAAATGACGAAAATACAATACTTCCTATAATTAAAGAAATTAGCTTCAACGGAAATCCTATCGACTTGTCTCAAACCCAAAAAAACTATTCGGACAGTCGTAGTATTCGGTTCAATTATGCTTTTCCCAATTTTGAAAAGGTAGAAAATAACCTCTACCGTGTTCGCTTGGCTGGTCAAGATGATGACTGGAGCCCTTGGTCTCATTCCACAGAAAGCACTTATACAAATCTATCAGAAGCTCGTTATGACTTTCAATTACAAGCCATGGACACCAACGGAAATGTCAGTGAACTTGTATCCTATTCCTTTTCAATTCTTCCGCCATGGTATAGAACCTACTTAGCTTATTTCGTTTATCTATTGCTTGGTGCATTTTTTATCTGGATTTTTGGAAAGTTTCAGGCAAAAAGATCTCTTAGTAAAGCTGAAAATGATCGAAGAGAAAAGGATCTTGAAGAAGCAAAGCGAATTCAGGAGAGTATGTTGCCTAAAGTTTTTCCAAAATTTGAGGGATATGCTATTACAGCCGGATTGATCACTTCCACGGAAGTGGGGGGAGATTATTATGATTTTTTCGAAGAAAAAGATCAATCTTTGTATATTATTTGTGGCGATGCTACCGGTCATGGGACCGCAGCTGGGATGATGGTATCAATTATTAAGTCCGCATTAAATGGTATTCCTTTTATGCCTGTAAATAAAATTCTAGAAAAATTAAACAACATTGTTAAAAAAATCAATCTTGGGAGACTGAGAATGAGCTTGAATATTGCCAAAGTAACTGCTCATTCCAATACTATTGATTTTACCGCAGCAGCAATGCCTCCCTCCTACCACTTTATTTCAAAAACAAAGGAGTGTCAAGAAATCATGGCTATAGGATTACCCTTAGGAGGGCTTGCCAATGAGAAGTTTGATTTGATGACTATCCCATTCCATAAAGGAGACGTATTGGTCATGCTATCAGACGGACTCCCGGAAGCTGCTAATGAAAATAAAGAACTATATGATTATCCCAGAATCAAAGAACTGATTGAAGAAAATCATTCTAAAAGTCCAGAAGAACTGAAGAGGTTGTTTTTTGATGACCTAGACCAATGGCTCAAAGGAGGAATACCTGAAGATGATGTCACAATCGTAATTGTAAAAAAAGTTGCCTAAAAAAATTATTCTACGAATTGAATCAATTCGTAGAATAAGCTGAATAGGTTTTTGCAGAAACACGTGAACTGGAGTTATAATTGTATTTCTTTTTAGCTTTATTTTCTGTATCCGATGGAGTTGGGATATTTTTCTTTTGGCTCGTTTTTTTAGATGAGCCATAGCTATTAAAAGTTGCATTGGTTTGAAGACTAGCTTGTGCTTTTTCAATTGACGCCAACGAAGCCTTGTACTTGTTTTTTCGATCTTTTGAAGTAAAAAGATTTTTGTTTTTACCATCGACTCTAGAAAATGCATCCAAAGCGGCTTGATCTTGAGTTTGATCTTGGGTTGAATCATCACTTCCACAACCTATAATAAATAAGGACATCATTAATGTTGGAACGAAAGATTTATAATTATTCATAGCTGTCTTTTTTATTGAATTCTTTGGTACACAACACCTCTTCCTGTTGCATTCTTGTCTTCTAATACACCAATGGAAGTTTTACTAACTTGTAAAAACATGTCGTTGCTGTAAAAAGTCATGGTATGTTGATCTAAACTGGTTTTTGGTTCATTTTCAGCTAAATTCATTCCCGATCCCCATTCTTGGTACTCCTTTAAAATATTATTTTCTTCATCAAATTCGTAGGTCCCATAACCGCCATAACCACCAAATAATTCTGAATCTTCTTCAGCATATTGAGTTTGATCCACTTGGTAGGAATATCTCCCATTTGAAAAGATCTTTACATCAAGAATTACATCACTGGCCACTGAAACGGTATCAACAGGTACATCGTTTATATACGCTATTTCATAAACTCGCTTCCAAGCACCATCGATTTTTGATTTAGGAGCCAATTTAGGTGAACGTTCCCAATACTCCATGAATTCACTATCTGGACTATTCTTTTGAGAATACTCATCTCCGTTTAAATCTGTGGTTAAATTGAATACCATACCCGATACATTTAAAGAGTCTTTGTGATTTTTGATATAAGCCCCAAACCAACCTGTTCCATGAGATATGGTTTCGGTAATAGAGGTTTCGGAGTTAATTTTAAATTTTCCATAACCTCCGGAACTTCCTTTCCAAGGTAATAAAGAATCTTTATTGTTGTTAAGCCAAACCATATTTCCGTCAACAAAAACTTTGACTTGTTTGTAGTCCGGATTGTTTGAGTCTTTGATAAGTATGGTATCTACAGGAATGCCATTAACGAGTTGAATGGTTCCCTTTCGATTCCAAAAACCTTCATAACTTGATTGGGTGTTGTCTTCTTTGGGCTTTCCAACTTTTGGTTGGGCGCAAGAAAAAACCGCTATTGATATGATTATTATGGAAGGGAAGAAAATTCTCGATCTAAATTTCATCTTAGTAATAATTTAATATTGATTTTATGGTTGTTTTTTAATACCACTAATTTATAAAAATTTTGTCTCAAATAAAATTGAAAGTTAAAATTTTCATTCAGCCCCCGAATTGGGATAAATAATTTGATTTTCAATATAAAAAAGTCAGAATTAGTATTTAAATAGAACGATTATTATTTGATTGTATCGTTTAACATTAAATTAAAAATTGTCACAACTCCATTCTTAATAAAAACGTTTCTAAGAGTAACTATAGATAGGTTTTTTTCCTATTTGAGGTATCCTGAATTTAAAAAAATTATTCCTTTGATAGTAAATTCATTGTGTTTTTTTTAAATTGTTAACTCAACTATAAATAAATTCAATGAAAATTAAATTTTTTTCGATCCTACTCTTTTCTATACTTCTTTTAAATTGCAATTCACCAATTCGAGATTATGAATCATTTATTGCTCAATCCGTCAATCCAATTGATAATACTAGAATCTCACAAGCGGACTCAGACGATAGCAACTGGCTTACTTATGGAAAAAATTTTAGTGAAACTAGATTTTCAACTTTAGATCAAGTATAAAAAGATAACATTAACGACTTAGGCTTGGCCTGGTCATTAAATTTGGGAACTAAAAGAGGGATCGAAGCAACTCCAATTGTAGTGGATGGAATTATGTTTATCTCAGGTCCTTGGAGTATCGTATACGCCATCGATGCGAGAAATGGGAAATTGATATGGACGTTTGATCCTAAAGTACCTAAAGAAACTGGTGAAAGAGCTTGCTGTGATGTTGTCAATAGAGGAGTTGCAATTTATAAAGGAAATTTTTATGTAGGAACATTGGATGGACGCTTAATTTCCATAAAGGCATCCAATGGACGTGTTAATTGGGAGGTAAATACAATCAAAGAGTTTGAATCAGATTGGAGTTACACTATTACAGGGGCGCCTCGAGTATTTGATGGAAAAGTATTGATTGGAAATGGAGGTGCAGAGTATGGCGTAAGGGGATTTTTTTCAGCTTATGATGCATTAACAGGAGAAAAAATCTGGAGATTTTTTACCGTACCGGGTCATCCAGATCAACCTGCCGAATCAGAAGCCATGGAGAATGCGTTAAAGACATGGAATGGAGAGTGGTGGAAATATGGTGGGGGTGGAACGGCTTGGGACTCTTTTGCATACGATCCAGAGCTTGAGTTAGTGTATATAGGAACCGGTAATGGATCGCCATGGAATCAAGAAATTAGAAGTCCGGGAGGGGGTGACAACCTATATTTATCTTCAATTTTGGCAGTTGATGTAAAAACGGGAGCACTAAGATGGCATTATCAAACCACCCCAGGAGAGACTTGGGACTACACTGCTGTACAGCAAATAATTTTGTCCGACCTAGAAATCAATAATAAAATCGAAAAAGTGCTTATGCAAGCACCCAAAAATGGCTTTTTTTATGTTTTGAATAGAGAAACAGGAAAACTCCTTTCAGCAGACCCATTTGTATATGTTAATTGGGCCGAAAAAATTGATTTAGAAACCGGAAGACCTATCGAGGCTAAAGGTGCTCGTCACAAAGAAAAGAATATGGAAATTTATCCAGGGCCTTGGGGTGGCCATAATTGGCAAGCTATGGCCTTTAACCCTCAAGAAAAACTGGTTTTTATTCCTGCTAGAGAACTGTCAATGGTTTATGGAAAAGATGATTTTTTTAATTTGAAACAATTCAACACGAATTCTTCATCTGAGAATAAAAAAATCACCTACAGCTTTGATAAAA
>JAYNHN010000072.1:0-304 GCA_038108035.1 Flavobacteriaceae bacterium | reverse complement strand
AACTTCGGGTTTACCGGGATCTTATTTGAATGATCGACAAACAATAAATGACTCCACCGTAGAACTTAAAAATGGAAAATTAATAGCCTGGGATCCGCTAAAAAAGAAAGAAATTTGGGCTTACAACCATAAAACCGCATGGAATTCAGGTGTTCTTTCCACTAAGGATATGGTTTTTCAAGGCGATGCTTTTGGTATTTTAAGAGCTCATGATGTTACTAATGGGAATGTAATTTGGGAATTTGACATAAAATCTGGAATTATTGCTCCCCCTATTACCTATATGGTAGACGGTATACAATAC
>JAYNHN010000071.1:0-10935 GCA_038108035.1 Flavobacteriaceae bacterium | reverse complement strand
TAATCGAATTCGTCAAACTCGCAAGGTCAGCGGATGGGTCTCCAAAAGTTAAACTGTTTACACTGGACTGCAAATTTTGATTCAAAGTATTTAGAAGAGTAAGAGAATTGGTGATCGATAGCGCATCGGAACTCAATTGAGAAATGACATTAGATAAGCTATTGGAAACTACTGAAGTTTCAATTGAGCCTTGTCCGTTCATAGTACTTTTTTGGTAGGAAAGAGATAAATTGGATCCTTCCCCGGAAAAAGAACTTGCCTCCATTGTACCTGAAGTAAAAACCCTTTCAATGGATTCATTCCCCAATTGAATAGTATTTGAAAAATTATTTTGGACATTGGATCCAATTGAAATGGAATTCAAAGGAACACTAATCGAAAAACCTTGCGTTCTATCAGCATAATTGGATTTCGGAACACTATTGATTTTTGATGTACCGAAGTCAATAAATCCAGATCCTGGATTGACTTCCCTTTTTAGGTAGATATCCTCCCTTGACCAATCAATGGAAGTAAAAGAGACTGTAGAAGTAGTTTGTATATTTCCCGATCCAACTGACAAATTAATTACTCCATCCGGTGGCACTGTAATTTGATGGGTTTCGGAATATACAGGTGATTGTGAAGTAGATCCATATAAAATATCAAATTTGATGGTAATCAATTGATTTTTGATCACTTTCCCATTATTGTCTTTTATGACTCCCTGATAGTTAAACTGTGCTTGAATCGCAGAAGTAATAAAAAATATAGTAAATACTAATATAATGTTAAACCAATCTAAACAAGAAACTCTGTTTCTAGGACACATACGGTTTTTAAACTTTAAAATTGATTTCATAATTCTGTTATTCTTTACCACTCTTATTCATTAATTACTCATTAATGAATACAGATTAATTTTTAAAAAAATAGGGGCAGTAAACAAATGTAATACATTTTGAAAAAAACTTGTCTATTGACAAAAAAACTGTTGTGAATCGTTTTCATCTATTTGATCACGATTCTCACTACTCAAGTTGGTGAAAAAAATAGCTTTTCTTTAAACCTTATTTTTAAAAATATCGTTGGATTTCTTAAAGAATTTTTTTTTAAATTAAAACATCGGTTGGGCAAATTTAGGATGTTCTTTTCTGGAAATTTGTTTCCATTAAAACCCATAAATTAGGATCTAACTGTACATTTTTAGGTTCCTTATCCACTTTTATCTTAAATACATTTGATTTTCCTTCTAAATTTATTCGTTCTATTTGTTTTTTATTTCCTTCCAAATCAAATTGAACTTCAATAGGCATTACAAACAAAGTAGCCTCTTTTTGTACTTGATTAATATTTAAAATCACCTGACCTGCCTTGGAGTCATAGCTCCAAAATCCTTCCAATTTTAATGCTCCCGAATCGTAAAGCCATTGGTTAAAAAACACGGACAAATCAATTCCTGACACTTCTTCCATTACCCTTTTAAAATCCAATGTAGATGCATTTCCATCTTTATATTTATGGTAATAGGTTTGGATTCCCTTCCAAAACATCTCAGTCCCCAGAACACCTCGGAGCATATGGAGCACCCAACTTCCTTTTTGATAAGTTTGTGAGGTTGTAACGTCCTTCATGTTTTTTAAGTCATCGTGAACAATGGTGTAATTTGGATTTTTTTCGTGAAAAGCATCCACTGTTTTTTGACTGGATCGAAGTCCCTCAATAAAGGCCTCACGTCCGTATTCGTGTTCAATAAACAGTAAGGTAAAATAGGTTGCAAAGCCCTCACTGAGCCAAACATCGTCCCAATCGTATTCTGTTACCGAATTGCCGAACCACTGATGTGCGATTTCATGAATGACTACGTTCCTCCAACGGATATTTCGATCTCCTTGAACTGAATTTGCACTATAAAGGATGGCGGAAGCAGCTTCCATCCCACCGCTGACACTATTGGACTGTATGTTTGCTAACTTTTCATACGAGAACGGCCCTATGTAGTTGCTATAAAATTCAAGCACCTTTTTTGTGGGCTGAGCAAAGTCGTAAAAGCCTGCATCACGATCTTGTTTAAATACCCACGTTTCAATGGATTTCCCTTGGAATTGATCTACATATTGAATGGCAAATTCAGCAACTCCTAAAACAAATAACCAAGGAGCTATTGGAACCGATTGCTTCCAGTGGGTTCGCATTTTATTGCCATCTAAATGGGTTTCTTCAATTTTTAATCCGTTAGAAACCACCTGATAATGATCTGGAGCCGTTACAATAAATTCGCACATCGCTTTGTCATAAGGATGATCAACGGTCGCAAGCCAATGTCTTGCCCGATTGGGCCAGTTATCACTAAAAAAAGTCCTGTCGCCGTATTTATTTTGACCAATATGCAATCCACTTGCAGGTGTTCCTTGATATCGAATCGAGACTTTTTGTCTCTGATTTATTTTTGAGTCTTGGTCAAAATAAATCCATAGTTCGTCATTTTTATGTGTAAATTCCAATTCGGTTCCTTCGGATTGAACACTACTTACAATCATTCCTTTATTATCCCTTTCAGGGGATATATTGATCAAATCCAATCTTAATTTTTGAAGACCTACATCTAAAAATCGAAAATCAACCGTCAATTCACAATGAATCTCATCAGCGTCATCAGAAAGTAGGATATCAAAAATATAATTGACTATATCTATTTTAGGGTTTTTGGGATAGGGATCTTCTACAGCAAATAAAGCAGTAGTAAAACCTAAAGTAATACTTAATGTTAATATACTTAATCTAATATTTTTTAATGATTTCATAACATAAATTTTTATGAAGATAAATCGACCTCAAGTCGTTCTATGCAAATTTTAAGTTGCAACAAGGTATCGATTTTATTTAAACTCTAAAATTATTCTTAAATTGATGAGCTACTATTAAATTTCCAATTAAAAATCTTTGGACTTATGACAAAATATATAAAGCTCGTGAATTTGACTTTTGCTCTTTGCTTATTCGTCAACACCTTCATTAAAAGTCAAGAAAAACATTATTTCCAAAAAGACTTTACTCCTATTGATTTTCAAATGCGACGATCGAAAATTTTTGATAGAATCGGATCTCAGGCAATTGCACTGATTCAAAGCGCACCAACAATAGCAGGATTTAAAGTCTTTCGACAAACCAATACTTTTTATTATTTATCCGGTATAGAAGAAGGACATGCCTATCTTTTACTCAACGGTAAAAACAGAACCACTACCCTGTATTTACCTCATAGGGAAGAAGCTCGAGAACGAAATCAAGGGAAAATACTATCTGCCGAAGATGCCGATTTGGTTCAAAAATTAACGGGTGTAAATCGAGTTCGCGCTCTTGAGTTTTTAGGAAATGATCTTGTGAGCACTGGGCTTATCAAAGGAAAAACTCCTGAATTGTACACCCCTTTGAGTCCTGCTGAAATGGGAAACGACAGTAGAGACGAAATCCTCTATGGCCATGCGCGAGCAGCAGCCGATCCGTGGGATTCTCAAACAACCCGTGAGGCGCGTTTTAAAAAACTGATAGGCGAACGCTTTCCTGAATTTGAAATTCACGATCTTTCTCCTCTACTGGACTCCATGCGGTTGATCAAAACACCTAAAGAAATTGAGGTAATCCGTAAAGCTACCCAAATTGCAGGATTGGGTATTATGGAAGCCATGCGATCCACAAAACCAGGTATAGACGAATACCAACTGGATGCTGCTGCCAAGTATATTTTTTATCAACACGGATCTCAAGGTGACGGCTATCCTGCAATCATCGGAGGAGGAACCAATGCTTACATGGGCCATTACTTTCGAAAAACCGATGTACTCAATGCAGGTGAATTGGTTCTGATGGATTATGCTCCTGATTACCATAATTATACCAGTGATGTGACTCGGATTTGGCCGATCAATGGAAGTTTTAACAAAGAACAGACAGCACTTTATCAATATATTGTAGCGTATAGAGATGCCCTCTTTAAGTACTTAAAACCAGGGGCCACCTCGGATGAGGTTTTAGACCAAGCAGCAGCGGATATGAAAAAGTATCTAGAAGGGAAAACCTTTTCAAAACCGTCTCATTTAAAAGCCGTTCAAGAGGGGTTGAAATTTAGAGGTCATTTTCAACACCCTGTAGGAATGGCTGTTCATGATGTAGGACGCGTACATCATGTCCCTTTAGAACCCGGAATGGTTTTTACCATCGATCCCATGATATGGATTCCGGAAGAACAACTGTACATCCGAATTGAAGATATTGTTGTTATTACAGAATCAGGGGCTGAAAACTTAAGTGCCTTTGTCCCTTCATCCATTCGAGAAATTGAAAAAACAATACGAGAAAAAGGACTCACAGAATTGAGACCCAAATTGTCCTTACCTCTTGAAAAATAAATAAAAATTGTATCTTGATCTTGCCGTATGAGACTCATTGGATTATACTAAAATAGCATAACCATAAACGAACCAAAATGAAAAAAATAGTTGTTGCCCTTCTGTTGCTCTTTATTTCCTCTTGCTCAAGATCAATCCCAGACAAAAAGCGAAATGTCAATCCTGAAGTACAAGAGATGTACCGTCAATACAATAAAGCTTGGAGCAGTGGTAATTTTGAAAAAATCACGGAAGAAATTTATTCAATTCCTTTTTCTCTTTATCTACAAGATTCCACCCTTATTTTCAATTCTAAAGAAGAAATCAAGCAGTTTTTGATTCAAACCTTCAAACAACTGGAATCAAACCAATATGGCTATTCCATAAGAAATGGTTGGGAAAACTATAAAGAAGACAGCAAACTCATTCTTATTGAGCAGAATTTTACCCGCTTTTTAAAAGATAGCTCGGTAATGGGACCTGCGGAACGAACGGCCTCTTATATCCTTCGAAAAACTGATGGCCGTTACAAAATTTCTGGTATGATTCCTCATACACCAATAGCAAAATGAATCCAAATGACCAAACTCTATTATAACCTCATTTCAACCCTATCGTTGAATATAGAAAATAGCTTGACATCAGAAGGTGTATGCTAAATAAATCAAAGTCTTCGGTTTAGGTGCAATCCCCTAATCATTCCAATTGCATGCTAAATCCCTTACATTTCTCCCTTGTATTAAAGTTTTTACAACACCTCTTAATAATGATGTTTAGTAGGAATAAGAGCTGGTTTTAATTTTTTTTTAAAGATTTGTTTAGCTGGGGTTTTTAGGCTTCCTATACATTAAAAATTCGGTTGTCAATAATAGAGTCGAATCTCCGAAAAGGTCAAACGATTCCTTTAATTCAGTTTCGGTTGTTTTTCACTGTTGATCTACTTTTACTAAATGATTCAATCTTTTTGCTCAAATAGAACGTTTTTTGTAAAAATGTTTAATTTTAAGTGTAAATTGTAAGAAAACTATATTATGGCACTACAAAATAAAAACAAAACAGTTAGTATTAAGGCTGCTAGAAATCTAACCACCACGGAGAAAACTCCTCCAATGATGGTGGCGATGAGTCCAAAATTACTTCTAAAAATGCTTCCATGGAAAGATGTCCCAGGAGGTACTTTGCGTGTTAACAGAACAAAATTAATTTTCAAAGGAAATGGTAGAGTAACAATTGAATTTGGTGATGGAGGAATCCCAATCGTAACTCCAGAAGCTTTACGAATGATTCCTATGTTTTATAATCTTCCTATGGAGATGATCGAAAAGATGAGTCAAATACTTAAAATGGAACAGTTTGATAAAGATACTATTATGATCAAATCCGGAGAGGATCGTGATAAGATGTTCATCCTGGCTGACGGTTCGGCAGAATTTTTTGAAACGGGTGCTCACGGGAATGAATTACAATTAAAAGTGGTCGGCCCGGGAGATCATTTCGGAGAAGATGAATTGGTGGCTGATATTAAATCTACCTCCAATGTAAGAACTATTACCAAATGTGTATTCATCACGATGACTAAAAATGATTTAGATCAAGTCTTAAAAGATAATCCAGGATACAAGGATCATTTTGAACGAACCGTTCAAGAACAAATTGAACTAAAAGCAATGTCTGATGAATATGGCGAACACCGAGTAGAGTTGAAGTCAGGACATCTCGAAGTAGAAGAACTTCCCAGTACCTTTGTTGATTATATTGAAGTACCAGAAGAAATTCCCGTTAATAATGTGCAAACTATTTTAAATGTGCATTCGAGAATTTCGGATTTGTATAATAATCCCATGAATCAACTTCAGATGCAGATGAATATCACAATGGGTTATATGTATGAATCACAAGAATCTGCTATCATTAATGACCCTCAGTATGGTCTTCTGGCAAAATGTAGCCCAACAATGCGAATTCAACCTAAATATGGCGCACCAACACCGGATGATTTGGATAACCTCCTTGCCATGGTTTGGAAAAAGCCGACCTTCTTTTTGGCACATCCACGAGCAATTGCAGCGTTTGGACGCGAATGTACTTTCCGGGGTACTCCACCTCCCACTCTCGAGATTGATGGACAAACACTCATTACTTGGAGAGGGATTCCATTGGTTCCCTCTGACAAAATTAAAGTAGACGGTCATGAAGTATCACGCTACGGAAGTGGACTCACCACTATTCTTTTAGTCCGTGCCGGAGGTGAAGACGTTCAAGGTGTGACAGGAATCTATCAGACCGGTACTCCTGGAGAAATGGCGCCCGGACTGTCCGTAAGGATGATGGGTATTAACGAAGAAGCTATTGCATCCTATCTAATGACCTTGTACTACAATGTGGCTGTTTTAACCGAAGATGCACTTGCTGTTTTAGAAAATGTTGAAGTGGGTTATTACCATGATTATTCTAAAGAAAAATAAAAAATGATGGATGCTAATAAAAGTTCGGATTGTAAACTAGCCGAAACATCACAACATTTAAATTACGATACTGCCGCGATCGCATCGGCAATGTTAGAAAATTTGATGCCCATAGCACCCTCATCGTCCAGTGCACCCTCTCCTCAAGGAGAAATTCCTGTTTCTGGAAATCCGATGGACCCTAAAACTGTAGAAAATGCTGCCCCTCTTTCACCAATTGAAAAAGAGTCCTCAGCATTCGTTAATACGAGTACTCATCCAGGAGATCATCCATTTGCAATGAAAATTGCAGAAGAGAGTTTAAAACAACTCACCAACAGTTTCCCTTCTCCATCAGTAACTATGCCTTTGGGTGGAGTTTCTCCATCCCCGACAGGAACCCCAGAGTCGCCTGATTTAGAAACCATGGAAACCAGTGGATCAGATGAGAGTCGTCAAAATGAGCTTGCTCTTTTAAAAAACATGCACGATTTTCCTTTTCAGCAAGCACTTGATCCTCAAGCTTTGAGCCAATTGGGTTCTGAAATGGACATCTCGCTTCCTTCTCTTGAACAGATGCCCGACGCATCCAAAAACGAAGTAGGACATTTGTATGACTTACAAAATATGTCTTCTCCCATGGATATCGGTCAGCTAGACAAACATGGCGTTTCAGAACATTTTAGAGGATTGGCTTCTGGTTTTTCATTTGATACTCCGGTACAGTATGGTCCTGCTACATCCCAAGAAGGAAGCGGATCATCCAGCTCGCCTTTGGGATTTGATGTCAATCGTTACCGGAAAGATTTTCCGATACTGCATCGAAAAGTGAATGGGAAACCCTTGATATGGATGGACAACGGAGCAACTACACAGAAACCCAAAGTCGTAATGGAAGCGATTACTGACTATTACGAACGTTATAATTCAAATATACATCGAGGTGCTCATGAACTGGCACGAGAAGCGACTGATGCTTATGAAGAAGCTAGAGAAAAAGTGAAGACCTTTATCGGAGCGCGATCTAAAGATGAAATCATTTTTGTTCGCGGTACTACCGAAGGAATCAACTTGGTGGCCAACAGCTTTGGGAAAGGATTTTTAAATGAAGGGGACGAAATCATCGTTTCGGAACTTGAACACCATGCAAACATTGTTCCTTGGCAATTCATTGCTAAAGAAATGGGAGCCAAGCTAGTGATCGCTCGGACCGATCAAAACGGTGATATACTATTGGATGAATTTCGACAACTTTTTACGAACCGTACAAAAATTGTTACCATTAGTCAGGCATCGAATGCAATTGGAACCATTGTCCCTGTTCGGGAAATGATAAAAATTGCCCATTCCAATAATGTTCCGGTTTTGGTTGATGCTGCACAGTCTGTCCAACATATGCCTGTAAATGTTTTGGATCTTGACGCCGATTTCTTTGTCTTTTCTGGACACAAAATTTTTGCTCCTATGGGAATTGGAGTCGTATATGGTAAAAAGGAACTTTTGGAAAAAATGCCTCCTTGGCAAGGCGGTGGTGCAATGATCAAAGATGTTACTTTTGAATATACACAATTCAGTGAAGTCCCTACAAAATTTGAAGCGGGAACACCGAATGTTGAAGGTCCGATCGGTTTGGGTGCTGCCCTAGATTATCTTAGTCAAATTGGGATGCATAACATTGAGCGTTACGAACATCAAATCACGGAATACGCACTTCGAAAACTCAAGACCATCCCTAGGTTAAAGCTCATTGGTAGTCCAAAAAACAGAATCAGTGTTCTTTCTTTTGTAATTGAGGGTATTGAAAATGAAGTGATTGGTAAAGCGCTTAATAACGAAGGTATTGCTGTAAGAGTGGGGCACCACTGTGCTCAGCCTATTCTAAGAAAAATGGGACATGAGACGGCCGTACGACCCTCTTTAGCTTTTTATAACACTTACGAAGAGGTTGATTTTTTAGTTGAAACTCTAAAATCAATTGAAAGAAGAGAATCTTAAACTGTTTTTTACTAGAATCCATTTTGTGATAACTTGGAATTTAAAGCAACCTGAATGGGTTGCTTTTTTTTATCCAAAAAATGGTTCTTAATTCTTTATTAAAAGTAATAAAAGCTGTACTCATTGTATACGGTTAATTTGTAATAGAGGAATCGGTATTGACTCTAAAAAATAGAAGATGAGGTTAATTATTGTGATTAAATGAAAATCCTTTCACTCAAAAAAACTGAGTACGCACGGTAAAAAAACAAAATTAAAAAACATGTAAAAGAAGCAGAGTACTTATCAAATAACTGGATTGAATCTATATATAGTATTTCTTAAAGGATAATTCACACATTCATTTTTGAAGAAAGAGTCTTTTTGAATCCAATAGTTATGTTTTCCAATAAGGTATTTTTAACCCTTTTTCCAGATAGGACTCTTTAACTGTTTGTGTTTTCCAGTCCATTACCTTGGGTAAATAAACCCCTACAGTCAGTGTATGTTTCCCCTTGCTCAATTTTGAGATGTCAACAATTGCAACTAGACCCTGAGCTTTCCGAATGGGGTGTTTATAAAACCAAAAGTCCACCCCTTCAATTAAATTATCATCCATATAGAGTCGAAATCGCTTGGAATGGCATTCTAATGCTTTTTGAGAATCAAAGTGATAGGTATCTCTGTAAAAAAGAAAAACACCCGTTGATGCAGGCGCCAAATCCGGACAAATGTTTTTGATGATGGCATCATCATTAGTTGACAGATAAGGTAAAAAAATTTCCAAATAATCTTTGTCAATTTGTAAGGAGGGAATGGATGCCTGTTTTAAAAAAGTGACTTGATCCCAGGTGTCATCGTAATGGTTGTTATTGAGTGTCTCATTGGGTGCATAACTAGGAAGGTATTTATGAGTCTCAATAAAAATTCCATTATAGATAAAAAATAAAAAACCGTACGGAATCAAGAATAAAATCACCCTACGACCAAATTTATTATCGATCAAATTGTAATAAAGGGGTCGATAAACAAAAGACAAAGTGATCAGACTAAAAAAAAGGTAAATTGGAAAATAAAGTCTTCCCACTTTCGAATTACTTTTTAGCCATCCTAGAGATATGAAATCTATCAAATAAACCCCTCCTCCAAAGAAATAGAGAAAGAGAACACCGGTAAAAAAAAGATCTAATGGAGTGGGAGTCCATTCTGAAAGAAGAATCAGACCCGAAGCAAAAAGGAAAAAAAGTCCGGCCGATATGATTACAAATATGATCAAAAATGTAAACCCAAAAATGGTGCTACACAGCTTCTCTAACTTGTTAATAAAGGAATCAAAATTGATGATTTTTTGTTCTAAAAATTGCTTAAATCTTGGTGTAAAGTTCAAAGTCGTAAAGTCAATATCACCAGAAACATAACGCAATCCAATTGTGCTAACCCAAAGACCTCTAAAGATCACATGTACAATCAAGTTGATTAATAGTACAAACCAGGACCCGATTATAATCACACTAGGCACATTGAGCGCCATGTCAATGGCCAAAATCCCAGTTGAGGTAAGTGATGAATTGTAAATAAATAAATCAAGAGGTTCCTTGGCTCCCACCAAAAGAAAAATAGCAAATCCCGAGATAAGTAATTCTAAATGCCAACTTTCCTGTTGAAGTATTTCCAGCCAATTCGATAGAGACAGTTTTTCCTTATTTTCCATGTTCTTTCAATTTGATATTTCTGTCAATATCAAGCGATCAATTCTTTTTTTTGATGCTAAACAAGTATATGTACAGAAACTTGATTTACAGTAACTACTCAAATATATAAAAAGAAATACAATAGAGTTTTTTAATTCTACCGATCAATGTGAGACTTTAAGCAATAAGGATATTTCTCAAACTCATTGAAAATTAGAGTGAATTCATGAACCTGATTTTTAGTACTCTATTTTAGAAAACTTTATCATCCCTAATTCTCATCATTTTTTAATGGGATCTACCTTGATAACCCAAAAGTGAAGTTCTTATTCCAAGAACAAAAATTCAAATCTCTTTATTGCCAAACCGATCCAGAATTCCATTGATTTAACTTTAAGGCTTACTTTTCATTTTGAATGGACTTAATCTCATCTTGAAATTCTTGACTAAAATTGGTTC
>JAYNHN010000070.1:0-11037 GCA_038108035.1 Flavobacteriaceae bacterium | reverse complement strand
AGTGGGTGCTGTATAAAATTGATTGACTTGATATTTATCTACAATTTCCCAAAAACGTCCTGCATGAGGATAGGTAGGCACCCCTTCAAACATAATCGTAGTAGCACCAGCCAAAAGAGGTCCGTAAACAATATATGAATGTCCCGTTATCCAACCCACATCAGCAGTACACCAATACACATCGTTTTGATCGTACTGAAAAACATTGATAAAAGAATAATAACTATAGACCATATAGCCTCCGGTCGTGTGGACGACTCCTTTGGGCTTTCCGGTTGATCCCGAAGTATAAAGGATAAAAAGTAAGTCCTCTGAATCTAAAATAACCGCCTGGTGGACTGTACTTTGATTTTTGATCGCATCATGCCACCATAGATCTCTTCCTTCAACCATATTTACGGTGGTTTGGGTACGTTGATAAACAATTACTTTTTCAACAAAATTTGTTTTTTCTAATGCTTCATCAACAACGGCTTTAACAGGAATATTTTTAGCTCCTCTAAAGTTACCATCGGAAGTCAATACCATTTTAGCTTCACAATCATTGATTCGATCAGCTAAGGCAGAGGAAGAAAAACCAGCAAATACTACCGAATGGACAGCACCTAATCGTGCACAAGCCAACATGGCGACGGCAGCTTCAGGTACCATAGGCATATAGATAATGACCCGGTCTCCCTTTGTGATACCCTGTGCCTCCATGGCATTGGAAAATTGACAGGTCATTTCATACAACTCACGGTAAGAAATTCTTCGTTCTGCTTCTTCAGGATCGTTCGGTTCCCAAATAATGGCTGTTTTGTTTCCGTGGGTAAAAAGGTGGCGTTCAAAAATATTTTCTGTGATATTTAGCTTTCCATTCTGAAACCACTTGACATCAGGACCTTCAAAATCCCAATCCAATACTTTATCCCAAGGTTTTTGCCAATGAAATGATTCTACAATACGGGACCAAAATTTTTCAGGCTGATGGATACTTCTTTGATACTCATGAATGTATCCGGATAAGGATTGAATTTTACTCATTTTTCTATTGGTTATTTGTTTTATTTAGTGAGCTTCGGCTGGAGATGCTGAACCTCTAGGTGTTCGAATATTTTCTGTGAGTTGTTGAACAGCTTTAGGTGGTGCCTTTGTCATTCGTGAAACCACCAAAGCAATTAAAAAGTTAATGATCATTCCCAACGTACCGATTCCCTCCGGTGAGATACCCCACCAAAAATTTTCTGGTAATCCGGGACCGCCGAGTTGAGGTTTGAAATAAATAATATAGGAAGCGGTAAATAAAATACCAACAACCATACCTGAGACGGCTCCTTCTCGATTCATTCGTTTATCAAAAATCCCAAGAATTATAGCAGGGAAAAAAGACGACGCGGCCAAACCAAAGGCTAAAGCGACCACCTGAGCAACAAATCCAGGAGGATTGAGTCCAGCCAATCCAGCGGCTATTACAGCTACCGCTATGGCTATCCTTGCGGCATACAACTCGCCTTTTTCACTAATGTCTGGTCTTAAATAATTTTTAAGTAAATCATGGGAAATAGAGGTTGAAATTACTAATAACAGTCCTGCCGCTGTTGACAAAGCAGCTGCCAATCCTCCGGCAACTACCAGTCCTACAATCCAAGCCGGCAAATTTGCTATTTCTGGATTGGCCAATACAATAATATCTCGATCCACAGTCAATTCGTTTGTATTTGCATCGGCAACGTACTGAATTTTACCATCTCCATTTTTATCGTCAAAAGATAGCAATCCGGTTTGTTCCCAATTAGTAAACCATTTAGGCACTTCTTTATAAGAAGTATTGGAAAGCGTATTAATTATATTGGTTCTGGCAAAGACAGCTACTGCTGGAGCCGTAGTGTATAAAATCGCAATAAACAACAAAGCCCAGCCAGCAGATATACGTGCGTCTTTAACTCTTGGAACAGTAAAAAATCGTACAATTACATGCGGCAAGCCTGCAGTACCAAACATTAATGCACCCGTTATAAAAAACATATTGGTCAGGTTGCCTCGATCGATACTAGTGTAAGCATCAAAGCCAAGATCAACGGAGAGTTGATTTAATTTTTCTAATAAATAGACCCCATCAGAGCCTTTGGAACCGAAGCCTATTTGAGGAATCGGATTTCCTGTCATCTGAAGGGATATAAAAATAGCCGGTACTGTGAAAGCAAAAATAAGGACACAAAATTGAGCTACTTGGGTGTAAGTAATTCCCTTCATACCACCCAAAACTGCATAGAAAAAAACAATCCCTATACCAATCAAAACTCCGGTATCAAAAGGAACATTCAAAAACCGGGCAAAAGCAACCCCTACTCCTTTCATCTGCCCTACCACATAGGTAAAGGAGACAAATAAGGCGCATATTAAGGCTACCAAACGTGCATTCTTAGAATAATAACGTTCTCCTATAAAATCGGGAACCGTAAATTTTCCAAATTTCCTTAAGTAGGGTGCCAATAAAAGTGCCAAAAGCACATAGCCCCCCGTCCATCCCATCAAATATTGACCCCCTGAAAAACCCATAAAAGCGATCAATCCTGCCATAGACAGAAAAGAGGCAGCTGACATCCAGTCTGCTGCTGTAGCCATCCCATTAGCAATGGGATTAACGCCTCCCCCGGCTACGTAGAATTCCTTGGTGGAACCTGCGCGTGATAGAATTGCAATGATTATATATATTAGAAAGGTAATGCCTACCAAAAGATAGGTCCAAGTTTGTGGACTCATAATTTTATTTATTTTTAAACTTCATCAACATCAAATTTTTTGTCCAGTCTGTTCATCAAATAGACATACACAAAAATCAAAATAACAAATGCGTAAATTGACCCTTGATGTGCAAACCAGAAACCGAGAGGAAATCCTCCAAGTTGAAATTGATTAAGTGTTTCAGCCAATACGATTCCAAAAAGAAAAGAAACGATAAACCAAATCGTTAAAAGAATCGCTAAATATTTTAGGTTGGTTTTCCAATAAGTGGATATTTTTTTATTCATAATTAATTTTAAATGTAACTATTATTTGTCAAAAAATAAACGATGAATTCGTTTACAATTTGACTGTTAAAGGCCACCCTTTAAACTGAGACTCCGACGGATTGGTGACATCCGCTTCACGAGGCCAACATTCAAAAGTTACTTCTTTATTTTCAATATTAAATCTTATAAATCCAAAGCCTGCACCATGGGAAGGCGAATCTGGATTAGCATACGCATGTATGGTTATTTTATTATTAAATCCATCCAAATAGCGCCCGGTCCAAGGGAGAATTCCGTTGGTCATTTTACCGGGCTTTTCGTCTTCGGGCCACCACCATCGACTGTAATAATTATTGACAATGGCAGGAACTACAAAGGCCCATGGACCATCATCATATTCTTTAATTCCATGCTGAATGATAGTAGCTAAATGTTGATCACCCGCAATATGAACGGCATTTACTTGTTTTATTTTTTCTAATGCTTTAATTCTGCCGGTTTGAGGCCAACCGTTAGAGTCCAAGTCAGCATGCAGACGATTGCTCTGATCTCCGTGAAGGTGTGCGCCTCCACAAAATCCGGTAGCCGATAACACTACTTTTAATTTATCTTTTGTAGCCGAGTCGGCTCCCCATTGGCCTAAAAAATCCAATTGTTCGTCTCCTAACAATTTGAGTTCCGGTAAATCAATAGACGTTGGATCGTAGTCGGGGTTTAAAATATGGTCCGGTCGAGGCCCCTGTCTGGGGATTTTCCCATTCGGTCCCGATTTAAACTTTCGATCTTCAAGAATTGCAATGTCAAGACCTCCTAAAATCATATGGGTATAATAGGTGCGTATTCCTTGTTCCAAAGGTTCTTTAGAATACGGATCGGGAAGATGAGCTGTTTGGCAGCGTTCTACCATTTTTACATATTCAGGATGATGAAAATACCCCCCATCGTTTCCTGCAGCCACTAAGGATTTTTTACCGTATTCACCCCAGAGATTTCCTTGCCCTATATCATGGTCGTCCGGAATGGTAATGCAAGGACGATTGCGAAATACATCTCTAAATTGAATGCCAAATTTTAACCATGCCGCTGTATGTTCTTTGTGGTCATAGGATTGGTCTCCTGCAAAAAAAACCAAATCTGGGTCCAATGCATTAATGTTTTGAACATACCGCGCTCGATCCCCTCGGTCTTTATTGCTATTACAAGATAAGGCCGCGATTGATATTTGTTTTTTAGCAGTTGGATCTTTGCGTATCAAACCTTTAAAAAAAGCTTTTTCTCCATGCAGAATCTTGTAAGGTGTATCCGTCTGCATGTTCCAATCTTCTACCTCAAAGGTAGTAGACCATCCCAATTCATTGACTGCTTGAGACTGAATTTCTTTCCATTGATTTTTTTGTAAAATAGCCAACCTGACTACTCGAGTTTCATCAGGATACAATGGAAAAAGTTGGGCTGTAAGTTTTAGGCGATTCTTCGATGTGGTGTAAATACCAAAAGCTATAACCTGATCTCTAGGTACCTTGAGATCTATGATTTTATTTTCAGAACGATTCCACCAGTCATTCGTGCTCAATGTATCGAGTCCCGAAAAAGGAGCTTCTACATAGTTGGACTTTGAAAAATCATTACTACATGATAAAAAAGCGATTACTAGAAATAAGACAAAAATCGACTGAGCAAATCTCAACGGATTCACTTTTATGGATTTCATATTTATTTAATTACATTCAATTGATCTCCTAATATACGTTTTTTTAAGATCAAAAAACAAGTTGTTTTTAGGCGATTCTTCCAAAAAAAGTCCGGCGAGATGCTTCAGAAAGTGGAATTCCTTTTTGAGTGTTGTAATTAAAAGTAACCAATACACGTTCTCCATTGCAAACTTTTGTGACTTGGTGTAGTGACTTATTCCCACGGAATACCATTAGGTCTCCTGCTTTTGTAGATTGGGTTTCCGGCTTTAATTTTTGATCTAAAATAGACTCAACCAAGGCATAATTTTCTGAGCCATCTTTGTTATAACGCATATCAGTAAAGTATTGATAATCTCCTCCTTCAATGCAGTTTTTAATCAGCAACGTTATCGTAAAATCAGAATTATCAAAATGCCATCCTAAGGCATCTCCCGGGTCGTAATAATTGATATTGACACTGGAAAGTAAATCCGCATAGGGATACAACTTAGGTACTCCAAAAAGGGTTGCAAAAAAAGCCTTAATTTTGGGATCATTGTATACCTTAATCAAAGGGGAATCGGAAGCGATCAAATCATTGGGGATGCATTTTTTGGTAGTTTTCATAATCCGATTACGTGCACTATTTTCTCCAAATCTCGGATCGGAAGGCTGAACGTATACATTGTATTCTGAGGTAGATGCATAGGATTGGTCTTTGAGTTGTTCTGCCTCTAGGGTCATCTTTTTTAGACCGGTTTTATTGATGAAATCCGAAAAAACTAATATCCCTTTTTGGTTTAATTCCCTTTGAAGAAGGTCGGCTGAATTAAAAAAAGATTCGTCGTACTCTTTTCCCAAAAAAAATTCTATGTTGTTATCCATTTTCTATTTGTTTTAAATCTTCCTTTTGATTAAAAATGCGAGAACACGAACCGATTTTAACCGATCTGTACTTCATGATTTTATTGATCCTTTGTTTTAGTTCTTCGTATTGTCCCGTAAACTTCATGTTCAAAACGTACATAATTAACAAAAAAACTGAACCCTTGTGTCTAATTATTGATTGAACTTTTTACTTCAATCATTTTAATTGTTTTTTCCATTTCCTCTATATACATGTCATAATTCGTAACAAAACTAGACCTTAAAATGAAAATATAATTTTCGAATAAATTGGTTATCTCCTGAAGCAGTTGATGATCATTATCCCAAAATAACATATTTTTCTCTGTTGGGTTGGTTTTTTTAAGCCCATCGAGTGAAGCTTCAAATGATATCCATTCTCGTGCATAGGATTTATTGAGCCATTTAAAATTATAATATTTATGCATCAAGGGCTGTAAGTAGTTCAAAAAGTATTCCTGCTCTCTTTTTTGCCGATCTAAAAGTGAATTGTTTTGATTTTCAGTGACTCCAATCTGATGAATGAGTTCGTCATCACCCAAATATCTGAGAGCACCTGAACTAATGATTTGTTCTATATTGGCTGTATTGGGTTCAAAATAAATCCAGTTAAAGATGGCAATTGCAAATAATTTTTGTTGATTAACGTCGTTACCTTGAAGCCCTCTTTCTTCGACATCGTCCAAAAAGTTGTAAATATCAGAAATAAGTTTCTTCCGTCTATTTTCAAATTCATTGAATCGAATCACATCTCCCTTGAGATCATTGTGCAAGGATTTTAGCAAACTCTCTGCGTTTTGTTTTTCAGAATAATCTTCTCGAAAGTTGTCCAAAATAAATCCCAATGAAATAGCTAAAAACGAATAACTCAGCAAGATTGTTTTTTATACCAAATTTGACAAATGAGGGTTCTTTTTCCATTAAAATGAATTGATCGCTATATTGGATTTACAAAAAATAGTTTGTGCCTCGTAAATGTGGAAGGTACTAAAAATTGAATTTAAAAACTACTGTTAAAAAGATTTGAGTAACCCACCGTCAATCGGGATATTGGTTCCGGTAATATAACTGGCTTGATCTGAAGCTAGGAAGCAAACTAGATTTGCATATTCATCTGCTCTTCCGATTCGTTTCATAGGCACTAGAGCTTCCATTGCGGCACGAACTTCTGAAACTGAGACGCCCATTTTTTCTGCTTTCTGGGCATTCAGTTGTTCAATTCGTTCGGTATCGAAATAGCCCGTAAGGGTATTGTTAATGGTGATGTTGTCAACAGCAATATCAATAGATAAACTTTTGGCCCAGGTAACAAGGGCTGCTCGTAAGCTGTTAGATAAGGCTAAATAGCTCAAGGGTTCACGCACCGAAATAGAAGCCACATTAATGATGCGACCCCATTGCTGTTTTTGCATGTAGGGCAGAGCTAGAGTAGTAGTATGGACTGCACACTTAAACAATAAATCAAAAGCAGCTTGGTAGTCATCGATCTCCTTTTCCAACGCTCCTCCCGCAGTAGGCCCTTGGGTATTATTAATTAAAATATCTATGGTATTGCTTGCCATAAAATCTTCTATTTGTTTAGAAAAAAGAGCATAATTTGAAAAATCAACGACCAGATACTGATGGTTTTGATCCCCCGTTCGATCCAATTGATTTATCAATTTTTTTAGAAGATCCTCGCTTCTTGCCATCAAAGTAACATTGGCTCCGGAAGCCGCCAAACGTTCTCCAATTGCTCGGCCAATTCCTTTACTACTCCCTCCTACCAGAGCATTCTTTCCTGTCAGATCAATTTTCATAGTTTATCGATATTCATCGCGTGCGGGACTGAAAACGTCCATTAACTCGCAAGCAGTTAGTGCTTTTCCAGAATGAGAAATATTAGAGGGTATACATACTACATCTCCTGCCTTGTATGTTTTGGTTTCCCCCTTTAATGTAAACTCAAATTCCCCGGATACCACATGCATAATTTGTTCGTGTGGGTGGGAGTGTTCTTTCACTTCAGCACCCTTTTCTACGTTCCAGAAAGCCCAAGTAAGATTTTGACCGTGAACCATTTTGCCATGATAACCCGGCATGATTTCTTTACTATTGAGTGTCGCTAGATTCATATTTATTTTTATTCCTAAAATACAATAAATGAGCAAATATTCTCAAGTGTTTATAGAAAACATAAAGCCCTTTGTTTTTCCTTTAAAAAGAATCTAAGGAATAGAATTGTATTGTTTAGAAATCTTTAAGCAAGGCAATACATTGGTATACAAGAATTAATTTTAAATGCATGAAAAAAAATTCAAAATAATGGTTTGAACCAACCGTTAGAACTTACCTTAAAAGGGTCTGTCATGGATACTTATCCACTTAAAAAGAGACAGACTCCATGGAAAACTTTATTTTTATAAAAAATGAGAAAAATTCTAAAAAATAGTACGGTGTATTCTTTAGCCCTCTTTTATACGGTGGTGGGAGTTAAGCATTTTACGGATTTAGATTTTTTTCTAGTCATTGTTCCTCCATCTATTCCATTTCCTGAATTAATGGTTCATCTATCGGGTTTTTTCGAAATTGCTTTCGGACTGTTGCTCATTCCATCAAAAACAAGAAAATATGGTGCTTTGGGTTTATTTATTTTACTGATTGCGGTTTTTCCAGCCAATATTTACTTGTACAATTCAGAAATTGCTCAAAGCACTTACGGCATATCAAAACAAGCTGCACTGGTTCGATTGCCATTTCAAATTCCACTGCTCCTTATGGCTTATTGGCATTCCCGAAAGGAAACTTCAAAACCTTTTGATCTACTATGCTTTCTAATTTTTATACCCACATTGGTTTATTTTGCAAGCTTGGGCTGAGTAGAATAAACTTTTTATTTAAATAAAAGAATTCAATAAACATAAGATTTAACAATAAATCATGAAATTCAAGGGTCTTCAATAAATCCTTTTTGAACAATCCAAGAATGTTTTTAGGGACGAATTCTGAAAACGTTTAAAGGAAAATGAACTGGACTAAAAGAAGAATCCATCCTAGAATCATAAAAGTACCCCCAATTGGAGTTACAGGACCTAAGAATTTTAGATTCTTATTTAAAATAGACTGAAGTGAGAGCAAAAAAATACTGCCTGAGAAAAGTATGGTACCACCAATAATTAGAAATGAAATCCATTTCTTTTCCTCAATGGGAAGCATCCATAAGATAATTAAAGCAAGTCCATGATACATCATATACCGAACTCCCACTTCAAAGGATTGTAAAGCAGATTCTGAAAGATGTTTTTTTAGTAAGTGACTTGCAAATGCACCAAATACAACCGATAATAACGAAAAAGTACTGCCAAAAATGCCTGTGTAATCCATGTTTTAAAAATACAAAAATCATTTTGCCCATTCTTTAAATTATTGACAAAATCCAATCTTTCCTTTACTACTTTTTAAATCAAGTAACCTCGATCTTTAACAGTTATTTTTATCTTTAAAACATGAAACAAACTTTAATTTTTACACTGCTATTGCTCATTCTTTATGGCTGCAAAGAAGCACCTTCAAAAGAAAAAACAACCCAAAAACCACCCATTGCTGAAATTTTTGAAAAATACCATCAATTTAAAAATCGTATCAATCCCATCGAAGCAACCAAAGCGGGTAATTACCAATACAATGATTATATAGCTAATTACATTTCTACTGACTATCTAAAAGACGTAAAAGAAAATTACACTTACTTTTTGAAAGCACTAAAAAATTTGGACTCCTCTCAGCTCTCAGAAGCTGACCGGTTGAGTATGAAAGTGATGAAATGGGATTGTGAAGTGAAGTTAGAAGGGTTAAACAACACTTTAGTAACGATTGCTTCACCTATTTATAATCTTCCCAGTTTTGAACTCATGCCTTTATTTCAAATTCAATCTTTGCATTTGTATGTAGCTCAACTAGCTGCTGGTGGCAGTGTTCATCCCTTTAAAACGGTCGAAGATTATAACAATTGGCTCAAACGGCTAGCCCATTATATTCTGTTTCTTAATACTTCTATTTTAAAAATGCGAGAAGGAATATCTAAAGGAATTGTAATACCCATAGTGCTTGCTAAAAAAACGATTGCACAATTGGATGTGTTTATTTCAAGTCCAATCCATAATCATTTGTTTTATAAGCCCGTACTTTCCTTACCAGATTCGTTCAGTAAAGAAGAGCAAGACCGGATTTCTAAGGAATACGCCAAAATGATAACGGATCAAATAAAACCCAAATATTCAGAACTTAAAAAGTTTTTGGTAAATGAATACTTACCCGTTTGTAGAGAAACTTCTGGAATTGGAGCTTTGCCGGAAGGAGAAAAAATCTACAATTATCTCATTAAGTTGCATACAACAACTACTATGACAGCCGATGAAATTCACGAATTGGGAAAGAGCGAGGTCGCTCGTATTTTAAATGAAATGGAGATTGCAAAAAATAAAATTGGTTTTGAGGGAGATATAAAGGCTTTTTTTGAATGGATTCGAAACAGTCCTGATCAGATGCCCTTTACCGATCCACAACAAGTGGTCGATCATTTTAATGATATCAAAAAACGAATTGATATAAAGCTAGATCAGGTGTTTGAATTGAAACCCAAAGCAGACTTTGTCGTTAGACGAACCGAATCATTTCGGGAAGCCTCGGCAAGTGCTGAATATGTTCCCGGAACCAAAGATGCCTCAAGAGCAGGTATTTTTTATATTCCCATTCCTGACGTCAAAAAGTACAACAAATATTCCGATGAAGCCTTGTTTCTTCACGAAGCCATTCCCGGACACCATTATCAATTGTCTTTACAACAAGAAAATACGGAACTACCCGAATTCTTACATCCGGAAAGTATGGGTGTTTTTGTAGAGGGTTGGGCACTATACGCAGAATCACTGGGAAAAGAACTAGGTCTTTATGATGATCCAATACAGTATTTTGGAATGCTAAGTATGGAAATGCATCGAGCAATTCGATTGGTTGTTGATACCGGAATTCATAGTAAAGGATGGACTCGAGAACACGCCATTCAATATTCACTAGACAATGAAGCAGAGTCGGAAGAATCCATCATTGCTGAAATAGAACGATATATGGCCACTCCCGGCCAGGCCTTGTCTTATAAAATCGGCCAATTAAAAATTAGATCTTTAAGAACGCTAGCAGAAACTCAGCTAGGAGATCGATTTGACGTTAGAAAATTTCACAGTCAAGTACTCAATTCCGGGAGTTTACCTTTGGTTTTATTAGAAGCAAAAATCGAACATTGGATTAAATCGCAAAGCAACTGATTGCTACCGATTAGGGACGTAACTTGACATTTTTTGGACAATAGCTTTTGATCATAATAAAAGTAAAGAATACGGTTTAAAACAAATTGTCTTTTACGTCTCTATGATCATTCCCCTAAAATTAGGACAGTAAGTTCAGTTCAAAAAAGAACATTAAAT
>JAYNHN010000069.1:8913-11087 GCA_038108035.1 Flavobacteriaceae bacterium | reverse complement strand
CTTATGCAGTATATTACTTTCTTCTATAGACTCATCAAAAACAGATTCTAATGGTGTATTCTCAGCAAGTTGAGCAAATCCTTTTAGTTCTTCTTCATTAACTTCTTCTATTCGTGTTTTTATTGCTCTATCGTCTTATTCGTAAAACTCTAATCGTTTATACACTACTTTAGTATCTTTTACACTTATCCTACTAACCCATTTATTAGAATCTGCATTATAATATTGCTTTTTACTACTATCGTAATAACCCATTTGCTTTGGTTTATTTCTTCTACACCATTTTTGGTTATTCATTTAATAGATATTTGATATGTTTTTATAGTTTAGTTTAATATAGTTTGTTGATTAAAAATAATATACCATATGTACGAAAATATATATAAATCAAAAATCAACTACTTATCCCAAATCCAACTTAATAAAATATAGCAACATCGATTTTAAGGTGTTTTTTAGCATTTCTAAGACGATTTCATATCAAAATTAAGGATATTAGATTGAAAAAAATACTTCTTTAAATCGTCTTATTTTAAGTCAAAGTAAAAAGAAAAAAATACATCAAACTTCAAATCTTATATTTTTATATATAATTTCATTGTTTTTGCTAATAAAATCAACTTCAACTATTATATCTAAATCAAAATATATTTCTTTATTAGATACGTAATCTTCACCGATTTAGTAAATCTCAACAAGATTCCCTACTCAATGCGGTAGAAAAAGGGACGGTAACATTGATTGGTGCCACAACGGAAAATCCGAGTTTTGAAGTGATCAATGCACTGCTTTCACGTTGTCAGGTTTATATTTTAAATGCATTGGATAAAAAGGATCTAAAACACATTCTAAATCATGCTTTAGATACGGATATCCTATTCAAAAAGAAAAAAATTCTATTAGAAGAAGATGAAGCTATTATTGAACTAGATGGAGGGGATGCTCGAAAACTCCTTTCTGTTTTGGAGTTGGTCGTTCAATCCAAGGGGGAAGACACCCTTACGATTACCATCCAAGTGGTTTTAGAAACGGTTCAAACCAACCGAGTGTTATTTGATAAAAATGGAGATCCCTGTATTTTACCAACCTGCCAATAATCCGAAGGAAAACTTTATTCGGGATTTTTTAAAGTCGAGATGGAAAGACAAATACGATTACTAATGCTTTTTCCAGAAAAAAGGAGTGAAGATAATTAAGACTGTAAAAAGTTCCAACCGCCCTAAAAGCATCAAAAAACTAGCCCATGCTTGACCCGCCGAAGCAAGAGCCGCATACGTATTGCTGGGACCAAAATCACCCAAGGCAGGGCCTACATTCCCCAAAGTGGATGCCGCTAATCCAATAGAAGATTCAAAATCCAAGCCCAAGCTACCAAACCCCAAGGCACCAATAATAAAACTTAGCATGTATAGAATAAAAAAACCAAGAATGTTGTAGGATATTTCATCACTTACAATTTTTTTATTGTAACGTGCCTGAATAATCGCATTGGGATGCAGTGCCCTTTTAAACTCTAAAAAACCACTTTTGATCATCAACATATGGCGAACTACTTTAACGCCTCCAGCTGTAGAACCTGAAGAACCTCCCAAAAACATAAGTCCAAAAAAAACAATGGTTAAAAAAGGAGTCCAAAGTGTAAAATCTGCAGAAACAAATCCAGTAGTGGTGATTACAGCAATGACTTGAAACAAGGCTTTTCGAAGAGTTTCTTCCATGTACGTTATCGAAAACACCTGGTTTTGGACGATCGTGGTTTCGTTCCACATAATCAATCCGCTAACAACCAAAGAAGCAATGACAATAAACCCTACATAAACTTTAAACTCTTCATCACGTAAAACTTTTTGAAATTTATTGGTTAAGGCAAAATAACTGAGAACAAAATTGGTTCCTGCTATAAACATAAAAACAATAATAATATACTGGATTAAAGGTCGATCGTTCCAAAAGGAAATACTACTGTTCTTAGTAGAAAATCCTCCCGTGGACACCGTACTCATTGCATGATTCATCGCATCGAAAAGTGACATTCCTGCAAAATACAATAGTAGGGTTTCCAAAACAGTGTACAAAAAGTAAATTAACCAAAGCCTTTTGGCTGTGTCCGTAATCCTGGGATGCAATTTATCTCCCGCAGGACCGGGAGCCTCTGCTGTAAAAAGTTGTATCCC
>JAYNHN010000069.1:6820-8902 GCA_038108035.1 Flavobacteriaceae bacterium | reverse complement strand
AATCCAGTGAGTGGTGCTACGCCAAAACAAAACTCCCTCCGGAAGGACCTCAATATCTTCCAAAATAGATGCACCCGTAGTAGTATAACCGGACATAGTTTCAAAAAAACTGGCTGTAAAATCAGGAATAGAATCCGTTAATAAGTAAGGAAGTGTCCCTGAAAGAGACATTAACACCCACCCCAAAGTTACGATCAAGTAGCCTTCTCTTTTTTGGATTTGTTTTTTATGCTCTCTGCTAAATAACATGAGTAGAGCACCTACAGAAAGAACCAAAAAAGAAGATAAGGTGAGCTCAAGAGTAACCCCATCCGAGTAAAAAAAACTAACAAGAGCTGAAAAAAGCATTAACCCTCCATTAAAAAGGAGTAAAATACCCATCAAAAAAATCACAATTTTTATGTTGAGATAATGCATCCGAATTATAGAAATAAACTTTCGATTCGTTTCAGTGAACGGGGTAAACAACAGACCAAAATTCGATCTCCCGGAGCAATTTTATAATCTCCAAGGGCAATAATCCCTTCGCCGTTTTTGATCACTCCACCAATAATTGCGGTTCGAGGAAAGTCAAGATCCTTAATCCGGTAGTTGGCCACTTCAGAATGAACATTTACCACAAACTCCAAGATTTCAGCGTTCAAATTATTTAATGTAATCATATCCACCACTTCTCCCCTACGAATGTATCTGAAAATGGTATTAGCGGTCAAGAATTTCTTGTTGATCAAAGTATCAATCCCTATAGAATGAGACAGTTGAAAATAGTCCATGTTTTCAACCAAAGCGATGGTTTTTTTGACATTTTTGGAATGGGCCATCAAACATGACATGATGTTGGTCTCT
This sequence comes from Flavobacteriaceae bacterium, assembly GCA_038108035.1. GTDB lineage: Bacteria > Bacteroidota > Bacteroidia > Flavobacteriales > Flavobacteriaceae > MS024-2A. The sequence goes on along the minus strand of JAYNHN010000069.1, from coordinate 8,056 downwards.
GAATTTTCAGTTACCGAAATAAAAGCGTCCATGGTGGACAAATCTTCTTCTTCCAGTAATTCTGCATTTCTACCGTCTCCGTTGATCACAAGCGCATTAGGCAAAAGATCTGCAATTTCAAACGCTTTTTTCTTGTTTTTTTCAACAAGGGTTACGTTAAACTTCTTTTCACAAAGTTCTCGTGCAGTGTTGAAGCCGATTCGACCTCCCCCCAAAATCATGACGTTTTTAATCGATGCTTTCCTTTTTCCAGTAAGTTTATAAAGCTCCTCTACTCCCTCTTTTAAGGTAATAAAAAAAGCGGTATCTCCCGCTTGAAAACAGGTGTCACCCCTTGGAATCAAGGTATTTTGTGTTCCCTTGCGTTGTATAGCAATGGGCATGAAATGAACATCCGGAAAAATTGAGGCTGCCTCTTTTACACTTTTTCCAACAAAGGGAACTTCTTCCCCCAAGCGAGTACCGATAAGCGTTAAAGCACCATCTTCAAAATTGTAACTATTCGAAAAAGCCGATTGATCCAACAATTGCTGAATCTCATTTGCTGCTAATTCCTCCGGAGAAATTAGTTCATCAATCCCAATTGATTTAAAGCTGATTTCACTGGGACTGTTGATAAATTCAATATTTGAAATCCGTGCTATGGTGCGCTTACTCCCCAATTGTTTGGCTAAAGCACATATTGTAATGTTTACAGCCTCTTGAGCAGTTACAGCAATAAACAAATCCGAACGTTCTACCTGTGCATCTTCCATCAATGCTAAAGACATAGCGTCTCCCCGAATCGCTCGAATATCAAGATGAGACTCTGCATAATTGAGGCGGTCTTTATCACAATCAATCAGTGTGATGTCTAAAGACTCGAATGAGAGCAACTTTGCCAGATGGAATCCAACTTCACCTGCTCCCGCTATAATTATTTTCATATCAGGGTTTCGAAATAGTTTTCAAATATACAAATATTAGTTTCAGCAATGGATTGTACCCAAAACATAGTTTACAAATTATTATCTTTGTGCCTAGCTATGAAAGAAAATATCAAACCCAATCAAACCAGTCCCGATAGTAAAAAAAAGCAGGTCACTTCCATGTTTGATGGTATTTCAAAAAGTGCACTTGAACTTTCTAGCGGTTACAGTATTACAGTTGTAACATCTGATACATACACATTTACTGTTGCTGAATCATCAACAACAGGCAACATAAAGGGAGGCGGAGATTTTGCAACTGCAGGAC
>JAYNHN010000069.1:640-6810 GCA_038108035.1 Flavobacteriaceae bacterium | reverse complement strand
ATGTTTGATGGTATTTCAAAAAGTTATGATTTACTCAATCGGATTATTAGCCTAGGGATCGATGTCGTTTGGAGAAAACGAATGGTACGCCTTCTGGAGAAAGAAAATCCGAAAACCGTATTGGATATAGCCACCGGTACTGGTGATTTAGTCATTGCTTTGTCTCAATTGGATACCGATAAGATTATTGGTTTGGACATCTCCCCAGGTATGCTAAAAATAGGAAAACAAAAAGTAAGTGCTCAACAACTCAATCAGCGAATTGATATGCAGCTAGGTGATTCTGAAAATTTGCATTTCGAAGAAGCTACATTTGATGCGGTGACTGTTGCTTTTGGGGTTCGAAATTTTGAAAATCTAGACAAAGGGCTCCAAGAAATTTTTCGAGTCTTAAAGCCCCATGGAAATTTAGTTGTTTTAGAGACCGCAGTGCCAAAAAACAATCTTTTAAAAACCTTTTATAAACTTTACACCCAAAACATCATGCCCTTTTTTGGAAAATTATTCTCTAAAGATCGATCTGCCTATCAATACCTATCGGATTCTGCAGCTGCATTTCCTTGTGGTGAAGCGTTCAACAATATTTTAGCTAAAAATGGGTTTATAAATGTGGAAGATCTGCCACAAACTTTGGGAGTAGCTTCAATTTATGTTGCGAAGAAACCTTGACATCAATCGTTTATTTTTACTACTGACTCTATTTCTTGCAGTTTATAGTGGATACAGTCAATACCCAGGGGTGAGAGAACGCATTCAATATCTTCCCACCTTTGACGACAAACCCGTACATTACGGTTACTTTTTGGGATTAAACCAATACGACTTTAAATTCGAGTACATTAATGAATACTATAAGGAATTAATGCTCAAAGATATCGCTGTGATTCCAACTACCGGATTCTGCGTAGGCCTCATTGGAGATTTGAGGATTAATCAATATGTAAATTTACGTTTGGAACCCGGGCTATTTTATAGTCAAAGAGAACTTCAATATCCAGAATACACTGAATTTGAAAGGGAATCCGATTTGATTAGAGAAATAAAATCAACTTACATTCACATTCCCCTGATACTCAAAGTAAGTACTAAACGCATTAACAATATCAGACCTTTTATTTTAGGAGGGTTTTCAACAGACTTTAATCTGTCTAGCAACGAAAAAAATAGAGATGATAATGCCAACAATGTGTTTAGAGTAAGCTCACAAAATCTGAATTACGAATTGGGTCTGGGCTTTGACTTTTATCTATATTACTTCAAATTTTCGCCATCTCTTCGGGGGATTTTCTCGGTACAAAACGAACTTATACCGGATGCAGACCCCAATAGCCCTTGGACAGGAAAAATCAACAACCTCTTCAGTAGAGGGATCGCACTGATCATTACTTTCGAATGATTATTTTAGCCTGAAAATTTCATTTAAAAAAATAGCACTCGAAAGAGCAACATTTAAGCTCTCAGCTCCCCTACCCGATCTGAAGTTAGGAATGGAAACAAAATGATCGACCTTTTCTCTAAGCGTTTTTGACAAGCCGTGAGACTCACTGCCAAAAACTAGAGTAGCCGATTCAGAAAAATCAGTTTCATAAAGAGATACTCCACCGAGATCCGCACCATAAATGGGTTTTTGAAGCCTTTCTAAATACGAACCTAAGTCTTCTTTATATTGACACTGAACCCTCACCAAAGATCCCATAGAAGCTTGAACAACCTTCGAATTAAAACAATCTACGGTTGTTTTACTACAGATCAATTCGTTGAGTCCAAACCAGTCACAAAGCCGAATTAAAGTGCCTAGATTTCCCGGATCACTAACCCCGTCAACTGCCATCGAAATGTTTTGTTCTCCGGATGAATCTCGATTGGGAATCTCAAAAACAGCTAAAACAGGACTCGGCGACTTAAAATGGGTGATCTGCTTCATCGTTTTCACGTCAATCTCTTTGGCTTGGGGATGAAAATGAGGTGTCGTTACGAACAAATCCATACAATTCCATGAAGCAGCCAGTAATTCTTCAACTACTTTTTCTCCTTCAGCGACAAACAATCCACTATCCTGACGGTATTTTTTTTTCTTTAATTGGAGTATTTGATTCCGTTGATTCTTACTAAGCATAAAAATGACTTACTTTTGAGGTCTAAAACTGTTTTTGTGCAACGCCTTTTGACAAAAATAATCATTCTCTTTATTATAGCACTATGCGTAGGGGCTTGTTCTGGGACCCGTGCACTCAAAACACAGGAATTACTAATTGATAAAATAGAAATCTACGAAAATGAACGACTTTTAAAGAACGACCCCGTAAATTTTATTGTGACGACGATCCCTAACAAAAAAATAATTGGAATGCCCATGGGTAAATATTTGTACGAAATGGCACATCCCAATCCAAAACAAAAGTTTGAGTCATCGCTACAAAAAAACGAGGGAAGAGAAAAACGATTGAATCGATTCTATTCGAAAAACCAGGTCAAAGCCCTGGAAAATTATGGCACTAAATTCAATGAATGGTTAAAAAAAACAGGAGAACCACCTGCAATACTGGATCTTTCCCAAGTAAACAGTTCCCAAAAGAGAATCGTTCAATTTTATAAAAACTTAGGCTATTTCAATGTAGAAGTAGATTCGGATACACTACAAAACAACAACCAAAAAACAACACTTAAGTACCTGATCCGCCCGGGTCAAAAGTTTCTTATTGATTCCATTAAAACGCAAATCGCATCGCCCGATATTCAATCTATTTATAAAAGGTACCGCTCAGACCAATTCATCAAAGAAGGAGAAGTGTTTGAGATTCATAAATTTGACAAAGAACGTGAACGATTAATTGCCTTATTTAGAGACAATGGAATTTATAATTTTCAGCAAAATAGCATTCAATTTATTGCTGCCATTGACAGTACGGGTAAGGACGTGAAAATTCCCATTACCCTTAAAATCGATAATATTAGACAACGAATCAACGATACCCTTAGAGAGATTCCCTATACCATTCACAAAATTAAGGAAATGGAAGTCTTCATCGATGCATTAAAAAATGAAAACACCATCGATCAATTTACAGACTCCATTAACTACAAGGGCCTTTCAATCTTTAGCAAAGGAAAATTAAGGTATCGTCCAGAATCCATTGCGGCTGGTATTGTCATTGAAAAAGAAAGCCCTTACAGTGATAACGATCGGAATATGACTTACCGATATTTTACCAATTTGAAAAATTTCAAATACCCAAGTGTCAACTTTGTACCGCTTAAAGATCAAGAAAATGCACTAAAAGCTGAATTTTTTATAACCCCAAAAGAACGTTTTTCACTGGGTTTTGATTTGGACTTTTCTCATTCAAATATTCAAGATTTTGGAATTGGACTAGGAGGGGGTTTGGGTATTCGAAATGTCTTTAGAGGAGCTGAATTATTAGAGTTAAACATTAAAAACACCTTGGGAGCTTCACGAGACATCGCCCAAAGCGGAGATCAGTTTTTTAATCTTTTTGAGCTGGGTGCAGATTTAAAACTCAGTTTACCTCAACTCCTCATTCCCTCCTCTTTGAGTAGATTGGTACCCAAATCAATGAATCCCAAAACTCAGATCATTGCAGGTACCAGTCTTCAAGAAAATATTGGACTGGACAAACAATTTTTTAAAGCTACCTATCAGTTTGATTGGCAACCCAATACTAAAAAAAGAATTCAATTCAAATGGATCGATCTAGAGTTTGTTAACAATAGAAATTTATCAAACTATTTCAACGTATATAGAAATTCTTACGATCGATTGAATACAATCTCAAAAGAGTTTAATTCCCGCCCCGATTGGATTGATACCAAAGGCAATCTTATCATTCCGGAAGGAGCTGATAATTTTGTTCTAGCGGTTTTGAATAACGAAACTTCCTTAAATATTGAAGACGAAGATTACAAAACGGTCAATACAGTCAAAGAACGACAAGATCGATTGACAGCAAATAATTTGATCTTGGGATCTTCACTCAATATCAATTTAAACAGTCAAGAAGGTATTTTTGATGAAAACTTTTACCAGCTGAGATGGAAATTAGACTGGGTGGGCAATCTCCTCAATCAATTACTGATTGGCCTTAATGCAACTGAAAATAAAAGTGGACAAAAAATTCTTGGGGGAGTCAGTCCCTCTCAATACATAAAAACAGAATTTGATTTCATCAAACATTGGCCATTGGGACGTCAACGGGTTTTAGCATTTCATTCCTTTACTGGGATCGCAATCCCCTACGGAAATGCAACCAACATGCCCTTTGCACGTTCTTTTTTCTCAGGAGGTGCTAACGATAACCGAGCTTGGAAAGTATATAAGCTAGGACCCGGCAGCAGTAGCAACATCAATGAATTTAATGAAGCTAACTTCAAACTGGCCTTTAATTTAGAATACCGGTTTCCCATAATCGGGGCTTTAAAGGGAGGTTTGTTTATAGACACTGGAAATGTTTGGAACTTATGGGACGATGTAGAAGATCCTAAAATGCGTTTCGATGGGCTTGAGGATTTGTCTGAAATTGCCGTCGGTTCAGGAGTGGGCTTACGTTACGACTTTGATTTTTTCGTTTTTCGATTTGATACGGGCTTCAAAACCTATAATCCAGCTTTGCCATTGGGACAAAGATGGTGGTCGGAATACAACTTTAAAAATGCTGTTTTTAATATAGGTATCAATTATCCATTCTAAAATCAAAAAGTTTAATATTTTTGCCCACAAACCAAAATTGATGAATCATTCTATTCCAACCGGTGTATTGACCGGAACGCAAGTACAAGAAGTTTTTAAACTCGCAAAAGCAAAGTCATTCGCTCTACCCGCAGTTAACGTAATCGGTAGTAATACCATCAATGCTGTTCTTGAAACAGCGGCTGCACTCAACAGTCCCGTAATCATCCAATTCTCAAATGGTGGGGCTCAATTCAATGCGGGTAAAGGTCTTTCTAATGAAAATCAAAAAGCCGCCATCGCAGGAGCTGTTGCTGGAGCCAAACACATACACGAACTGGCCGATGCCTACGGAGCAACTGTAATTCTTCATACGGATCATTGTGCTAAAAAGTTGCTCCCTTGGATCGACGGTCTTTTGGATGCTAGCGAAACCTTCTATGCCCAACACGGTAAATCACTCTTCAGCTCCCACATGATTGATCTTTCAGAAGAACCTATTGAAGAAAACATTGAAATCTGTAAAAACTACTTAAGTAGAATGTCTAAAATGGAAATGACTCTCGAAATAGAGCTGGGAATCACAGGTGGCGAAGAAGACGGAGTGGACAATAGTGATGTCGATGTCTCAAAATTATATACCCAACCAGAAGAAGTGGCTTATGCATACGAAGAACTTAGTAAAATTAGCCCCCAGTTTACAGTTGCTGCTGCATTTGGTAATGTCCATGGTGTCTACAAACCTGGAAACGTAAAGTTGACCCCTAAGATTTTAAAGAACTCGCAAAAGTATATCTCCGAAAAATACGGTTTACCTGAAAATTCTGTTGATTTTGTTTTTCATGGCGGTTCAGGCTCTACTCAAGAAGAAATTGAGGAATCCATTGGTTATGGAGTAATCAAAATGAACATCGATACGGATCTTCAATTTGCATTCACAGAAGGTATTAGAGACTATATGAACGACCAAGTTGAATACCTCAAAAATCAAATTGGTAATCCTGAAGGAACCGATCAACCGAATAAAAAACATTATGACCCCAGAAAATGGCTGCGCCTGGGAGAGGAAACATTTAAGGCTCGCTTAAAAAAGGCATTCGAAGACTTAAACAACATTGACACTTTATAAATTAGCAGTAATTTATATATTTGACCTAAACAATCAAGCATGAGTTGGTTCAAAAGAAGCACAAAGGGAATCCACACCAAAACGGAGGAAAAAAAAGATATCCCAAAAGGACTTTGGTATCAAACTCCCACCGGAAAAGTCATTGAAACTCAGGAATTAGCTGAAAATAATTATGTCAGTCCTGAAGACGACTATCATGTGCATATAGGTAGTAAAGAATATTTTGAAATTCTTTTTGATAAGAATCAATACAACGAATTTGATCAAAAATTAAAATCGAAAGATTTTTTAAAATTTGAAGATTCTAAAAAGTACATTGATCGATTAAAAGATGCGCATAAGAAAACGGGGCTGTAC
>JAYNHN010000069.1:0-630 GCA_038108035.1 Flavobacteriaceae bacterium | reverse complement strand
TGCAATTCGAACAGCTGTAGGTCCCTCAAAAGGAAAAGATTTGGTCATTGCCTGTATGGATTTCCGCTTTATAGGAGGTTCCATGGGGTCGGTTGTGGGAGAGAAAATTGCACGTGCAACGGACTATGCCATCAAACACAAACTCCCCTTGATCATTATATCCAAGTCCGGGGGGGCACGTATGATGGAATCGGCAACTTCGTTGATGCAAATGGCCAAAACCTCAGCAAAACTCGCTCAACTGGCAGAAGCTAAATTACCCTATATTTCGGTGTGTACCGATCCAACAACGGGTGGAACAACCGCTTCCTATGCCATGTTAGGAGATATCAATATAGCTGAACCCAAAGCATTGATTGCCTTTGCAGGACCGAGAGTTGTCAAAGATACCACCGGAAAAGAATTACCCGATGGTTTTCAAACGAGCGAATTTCTACTGGAAAAAGGTTTTTTGGATTTTATTTCCCACCGAAATGTCTTAAAAGACAATATCAACCTATATTTAGACTTGATTCTCAATCAACCCATTAGAAAGTAAATCATTGATTGTCTTAAATTTAATTAAACCGATTTCGGTTGTTTTATTTGGGTTAAATCGTATATTTGCCGACTATTAAAGAACATACATAA
>JAYNHN010000068.1:3909-11116 GCA_038108035.1 Flavobacteriaceae bacterium | reverse complement strand
ATATAGGAAAGTGGCTCCGCAGATTGAGATCGACTACTTTGAACAATGGTATCTGATTGGATTCGGTTGATTATTTTTGGAATGAAAATCAACCCAAAAATGACGATTACTAAAAATAGTCCAAAAAATTTAAACTTGGGCATGCTCCTTATTTTTTTCTATTATTGTTGTAAATCTTTAATGCCAGACGGTATTCCGCCAGGATAACTTTGACGTCATCAATCATTTTTTTATTGATTTGAGCAACGGATCGCGCATCAAATCCAAAGAGTGTTCCTTGATCTTCATCGTCATTTCTACCTCTTAAGTTTTGATCTTTATCAATAATAAAAACATAGGGGGTACTTGCATCTTGATCTAAAAAAAGAGGCGTTTGCAACGAATTAAAATGATTTTGAATTTGTTCATTGGAAGCCGATATAAAATTCCATCTGGATAAGTCGGTACCGACTCCTTCTTTAAGTTCAGTTTTGAGCTCTTCAACTTGATCCGAAGCAGCTTCACTTACAAAAAAAACGAATTGAAAATCATCAAATTCATAAAACCTTTTGTATATCTTTTCATTAAGATTAAGTGCTTCTGCCTTTTTGTTTTTAAGATCTCCACCCCAGTATCCCAGAATGGTGATACGATCCTTAAGTTTTATTGGAGGATTGAGCAATCGAGCGTTGGGAAGAACAGAAATTTGCTTAGTAAGTATTGGCAATTTAGCAAAGTTGTTTTTACCCGAAGCGAAAAAGAGATAAACCAATAGAGGAAATACAAACAATATTCCCAGTATCAATTTTTTGAAAACCTCATCCTTTTTCATAGCCAAAAAAAAGCGGACTCCGTCCGCTTATTATATCTAATTTACTAAAATTCCCATGCGACAAAGCCGGAATCCATCACATCAAAAATGTAATCCGCTTCTATCAATAAAATATATGCCAAATAGGGAATTAAAATCACCAAAGGCAAAACAATAGCATTTTTAAAACCGCTTTTCTCATCGCGAATATGCATAAAATCCCAAGCGATATAGTAGGCCTTGACTATGGTAAGAATAATAAAAATCCAATTCAATAGTTTCATTCTAAGGAATGAAACCATCAGTGCTTCAGGCTTCACAATCCCTAAAGCGACTTCTATGGTAGTTACAATAGATAGAAATATGAGGACACCCCAGATTTTTTGTTGATTGGATTTAAATTTTAATAATCCTCTGAAGATGGCTAATTTGTGTGCTTCTGCTGCCATGATAATTTTTTATAATTGTTAAACCAAATAGAAAAATGTAAATACAAATACCCAAACCAAATCGACAAAATGCCAATAGAGTCCTACTTTTTCAACCATTTCATAATGTCCTCTTCGTTCATAAGTCCCTAAAATGACATTGAAAAAAATAATAATATTTATGACTACACCCGAAAAAACGTGAAAGCCGTGAAAGCCCGTAATAAAGAAAAAGAAATCTGCAAAAAGTCGATTTCCATATTCGTTATGAATCAAATTGGCTCCTTCCACAACAGCTACTGCATCGTTTAGTTTGATTAGAGATTCCTCTCTGCTGAGGACTGTTTTTTGCCCATTGGCATCTAATTCTTCTGTACGAATTACTAAGTTGTTGTTTTCAATAAAACCTTTTTTAACCTCAGCAAGCGAAACCGTTGTTAAAGCAGTTTCATCCTCATACCAGATTCCATTACTGGATTCATGATTCGTTCTAGGGGTGTCAACGCCAATGGCAAATTCTTGGATGGCTGCGCGTTTGGACGTATTGGAATCTACAAATTGAAGAATTTGGCCACCTCGAGTTTCCAAAGCTCCGTATTCCCCTTTGATAAAGTTTTTCCATTCCCATGCTTGAGAACCCACAAATATGGCACCTCCTATAATTGTCAATAACATGTAAAAAGTAACTTTTGCTTTTTGCATGTGGTGCCCCGCATCAACGGCGAGAACCATGGTTACTGATGAAAAAATCAAAATAAAAGTCATCAATGCGACATAATACATGGGTGCATCAATTCCATGTAAAAAAGGAAAGTGAGTAAAAACCTCATCGGCTATGGGCCAAGAATTAATGTTTTTAAATCTTGAAAAACCATACGAGACAAGAAACCCGGTAAAGGTCAATGCATCCGAAACAATAAAAAACCACATCATCATTTTTCCATAGCTTGCATTGAGCGGTTGATTTCCTCCACCCCAAACTTGGTTTTCCTCAGTAGATGCGTTTGCAGTTACTTCCATAATATTTAGTTAAATTCTATACAAATTTATTAATTTTTAACCGTAGAATGAAACGAATAAAAATAAATATACCCAAAGTAAATCAAGAAAATGCCAAAAGGTCAATGCCAACTCAAAACCTAAGGTGTTTTCGGGTTTATATTTTCCCTTTAGCGTCTTAAAAAATACATTTAAAACAATAATAATCCCAGCTGTTAAATGCGCTATATGTAATAAAACCAATACGTATAGATAAGAAGTCGTGATGGTACTTTCAGGGCCTGTGAAATAATATCCCATTTCTACTAGAGAACCGAAACCTTGAAACTGAAAATACACAAAACAAACCGCCAAAACCAGTGTTGATAACAGCAATACCTGAGCCTCTTTGCTTTTTTGGGATTGTATCATTTTTAGTGCTCCATAAAACGTTCCACTACTTAAAACAATCAAAATTGTACTCAAAGTGAATGCAAATGGCAAATCAATTTGTTGGATCCAATCCGCACGAGAACTACTTACTACGTAAGCACTGGTCAAACCTGCAAACGTCATGCTCATGCTAATCATCCCGAACCATAACATCATTTTTTTGGCTCGATTGTTCTTTACGGTTATAGAATCGTTTGTATTCATCAAATTAAAAATTTATCAAGTACATAGATTAATTGTACGCCGGTTATATAGATAATACTCACTCGAATTAATAATCGGGCAGCATGCTCCGTTTTTAAAAACATCAATTTAATAGCGTAGTATAAAAATGCAATACCTAAAAGTGCCACTAGCAAGACTGAAACCAAAGAGAGTGAAAGAGAACCTGTATAATGAAAAACAGGAATCAAAGAAATTAACACGGTCCAAAAAGTATAAAAAACGATTTGAAAAGCCGTACTCCTATCAGGTAAACCAGAGGGTAGCATTTTAAAACCAGCTGATTGATATTGGTCGTGCATAACCCAACCTATGGCCCAAAAATGAGGAAATTGCCAGAAGAACTGAATCATAAATAAAACACCGGGCTCAATCCCAAATTCATTGGTAGCAGCTACCCATCCAAGCATAAAAGGAATGGCACCCGGAATGGCACCCACGAAAACAGCCAAGGGTGTTTTTTGTTTTAAAGGAGTATAGAGACAGGTGTATAAAAAAATAGATACACTTGCAAAAAAAGCTGTTTTTAAGTTAATCAAATACAAGGAAATCATCCCAATAAGTGTTAAAGAAACACCAATGAATAATGCAGTTGTTATATGCATCCTTCCCGCCGGCAAAGGTCGATTTCGAGTTCGAAGCATTAATTGATCCAGATCTTTTTCAAAAATTTGATTAAAAACATTGGAAGCACCTACCATAGCATAGCCTCCCAGAATAAGCAAAAAAAGAGTAGTATATTGGACTTGAGTTGCTGCCAAAAAATAGCCTGCCAAGGTGGAAATTACAACGCTTACAGACAACCGAAACTTGGTCAACTGTAAAAAATCGCTAAGGCCGTGTTGCATTGAAAATTTCAGGGTTTCGTTTCTTGGCATCTCGCTACATCGTTCAAAGCACAAAGATAGTCTAGAAAGAGTAATCTGCAATCAATTTTAAGCATTACATCAAAAAAATTAAACATTTTTATTGAAGCCTAAAAACAATAGGAATGCTGAAGGGTACACGCACCGGGCGTCCTCTTTGTTTACCAGGAGTCATAGAGGGTAGTTTAGAGATAATTCGATGCGCTTCCTTTTCCAAATTTTTATCAGGTCCACGCATACGTATATTAGTGATACTTCCATCTTTTGAGATGATAAAATTCACATAAACCCGACCTTGAATTCCCATTTCTTGTGCAATCTCAGGATACCGAAAGTTTTTGTGAATGTGCTTATTCATTTGCTCTTGGAAGCAATCTCTTTGTTTTGATTTACTAACGTTTTCGCATCCTGGAAAAATGGGTACATCTTCAATGACGGCAAAGGGAACGTCTATGTCCTCCTCTACCTCTTCAATGACTACTTCTTCCACTTTTATGATTTCGTCTTCACTGGTTTCAGTTGACTCAATCACCGTTTCTTCAACTTCTTCTTCATCTTCAACAATTTGAATGATCTCGGGTGCAGGTGGGGGCGGTATAAGGGGTGGGGGTGGAGTTTTTATTTGCTCGGTAATTGGGATCTCTTCGTCATCCTTATCTTCAACATCCAAAATCTCGTAGTCATAGGTTTTCTCATACGTTTTGTGTTCAATGGCTCTCCAGGTAAGAAAAAGGATTAGAGCCAAACCGAAAACAAAATATAGGCTACTGTTTTTACTTAAATCTACTTTAGGATTTTTCTTAGGTTCCATGATTTCAGGGTTTTGTCTTTAATTTTGTGCAAATATTATGCCAGATAACCCCAACAAAAAACCCAACCGATTGGTTGGGTCTTTGTAATCATTTCGATAGTTTACTGCAATCTAAAAGTAATTGGAATGCTGAACGGTACACGAACGGGACGTCCTCTTTGCTTACCGGGAGTCATGGAAGGTAGTTTAGAGATAATACGTTGTGCCTCTTTTTCTAAATTCTTGTCAGGACCTCGCATCCGTATGTTAGTAATTTGACCGTCTTTTGCTATAATAAAGTTAACATAAACCCGACCCTGAATTCCCATTTCTTGAGCTATTTCAGGATAGCGGAAATTCTTTCTAATGTGTTTATTCATTTTTTCTTGAAAACAATTTCTGCGTTCTGATTTTTTGACTTTTTCACAACCTGGGAAGATCGGCACATCTTCAATTACTGCAAATGGCACATCGATATCTTCTTCAACTTCTTCGATTTCTACTTCTTCTACTTCGATGATTTCGTCCTCGTTGGTTTCAGTAGATTCGATTACCGTTTCCTCCACTTCTTCTTCATCCTCGACCACTTCAATAACTTCAGGAGCTGGTGGTGGCGGTGGTGGCGGTGGCGGTGGTGTTTTTATCTGTTCGGTAATTGGGATTTCTTCATCATCGTCATCCTCAACATCCAAAGCTTCGTAATCGTAAATTTTTTCGTACGTCTTAAATTCAATGGCTTGCCATGATATAAAAAGAACAAGAGCCAAACCGATTACGAAGTAAAGACTGCTGTTTTTACTCAAATCGACTTTTTCGTTTTTTTTGGGCTGCATAATTAAAGTTGTTTAATGAAGCTAAAATAAAAAAATATAAAATAAAACCACTTAATCTTTCAGAGAATCCTTAAATAAAAACCGAATTAAGATGATTCCTAAAGCTGCTCCTATAAAATTCGCACAAATATCTAGTAAATCAAAGTTCCTGTTAAAAAGTGGTAGGGGTTGGATAATCTCCATAAGCAAACCTAATAATAGAGCAGATGAAAAAGCTTTTATTAGTGTTTTTGAATAGGTGAAAAAAGCCATGAAATAGATTTGAGAAACAAAAAAGTAGCAGATAAAGTGTAAAGCCAAATCTATTCGTATAAAAAGGAAATACAAAATAACAGTATCCTTGCTCGGAGGTTTTAAACTCAAGTAGACAACTGCAAAAGTTACCAGCCAGGCAAAAAGTATAAAAACTGACTTAAGCTGTAACCAACGATGAATAAGCCTCCGCATCTAAGAGATCGTTTATTTGTGAAACATCATCTAACTTAATTTTAATCATCCAACCTTTGCCGTAGGGATCTTCATTGACAATTTCAGGGGCGTCTTCTAGAGCGTCATTGAACGCAATAATCTCCCCCGATACAGGCATAAACAAATCCGAAACAGTTTTTACAGCTTCTACAGTCCCAAATACTGCTTCAGAATCTAAATTTTCATCCAGGGTTTCTACTTCTACGTAGACGATGTCTCCTAATTCACCCTGTGCGAAATCCGTGATTCCAACTGTTGCTTGGTCACCCTCTATTTTCAGCCATTCGTGATCTTTGGTGTACTTTAATTCTGACGGTATATTCATGTTTAAAATTTAATCAAACACAAATGTAAAAGAAATCTTTTATGATCAATTGTTTTTAATTTCCAAAATTATAACGAACCGTAAAACCCGACCGAACACTGGTTTGAGGAAAGGCAGTTGAAATAGCAAATTCGGAGAAATTGTGATCATAAAAAAATTGAGCGGTCAGATTTCGAGTAAGTGCGTAATCAGCGGAAATATTAATCTTCATTAATCGCTGACCTGCAGTTACTTGATTGTTGTCGTATTCTAAATTTCTAAGAACCGTAATATTGTCTGTATATGAAACATCTGCCTTGATATTCATATCTCCTTTTAAAAGGACACGTCTTCCCCCTATACTGGTTCGGAAACGAACATCCTTTAGACGGTATCCCAATCCCAAAACGTATTCATCAGCTTTATTTTCTGTTATTAAATTATTGTCTAGGCTCAAAGAGAGTAAACGTTCTTTTCGAAGCTCTGCCAATAACTTTAATGAATTATTTAACTCTACATCCAATCGCATCAGGGGATTGAATTGCTCCTGTAAATTGATATTTGAATAGAGACGTTCCGAAATCAGATTCCCTAGTTTGTCAGTTTGATTGGGAAACGCTGGATCGAAATCAAAATTGGTTTGAAAATTGGTGAACGAATAACTTGCCCGATAACCGTGAACAATAGAAAATCGCTTAAAAATCCGAGCAATGGATTTAATTTCAGTCAATCCAGTAAATTTTAAATTCCAATTAGGTAATGGAATTTGTTGAATTGGAGTCAGTGAAACTTCTTCGGGATTGGCTCCGGAGTACGCTGCCAAAAAGGAATGCAACAAAACTTCTTGTTGATTTTTACCAAAACCGGAGGGGTATCCATCTTTGTCCGAACCTAATTCCTCAAAAGCTGTATTTTTCACAAGTCGATTGGCAATAATTTTTCGATACGCTCTAAAGTTTTCGAAATTCTCGCTTGTCGAGCCTCTAGACGGGTTAAATGCCGTTCGTAACAGTAAAGTCGAAACACCAAAATTTCCGAAAATATTCGAATTTCTTGGAATGTATTGGTTGTCCTC
>JAYNHN010000068.1:0-3899 GCA_038108035.1 Flavobacteriaceae bacterium | reverse complement strand
AATCTCGATCAGCATTAAAATCAATGATCACTCCTTTAAAAGGTACCACCTGAGCAGTTGCTTTGAATTTGCTTGAATGCAATTGGGAGAAAGACTGATTGAAATTTGGAAAAGCTGTTAACCACCCCTGTCGAGCCGCTTCGTATCGGATATCGGCCTGACTCCCTAAAGTGTATCCTATCGTGGGGCGTAAACCACCCGCAAATTCCACCGATGGAAGGTAACCCGGCAGTACAGAGCCATTGTTTTCAGTATAACTTAGCTGAACCCTTTTAATTGCGGTAAGTACATCTACAACTTTAGTTAAACTTTTTTTGAGGGTTTGATTTTTCTTTTTTTGAACCGAATCTTTGGGAATCGCTTTGGTTTGGGCTTGTCTTACTTTTTGATTGAATGAGCTCTTTTTAGTTTTTAGTCCCAATGCTGAATAGAGCTTCGAAAAAGAAAAGGAGCCGGTTAGGGTTTTTACATTGTTGTTTTGAATCGTATTCACAATTCCCAATGGAATTCCCTCATCACTAATCACCTTGGATAAGGCCTCCGATCCTCTCTGCCAATTAAAATTTCCGGTGTAATTATAAGTAGCATCTATAAAACTCAAAAAAGGGATGTACTGGAATGGTAATTTATAATTAAGCGAAAGAGTCTGTAGATGTGAATTGGGTTCTCCCGGATTCAAAATTCCTTCCCACAAAAGCTGACGAGACGAAAGCGGATTCTCGCTTACATCAGCACCCATTGCATTCATTTGGCGAATAATACTACTGGTAGAAGCATTGAAATTAAATCGCAACGAACGAGTGAGATTATGACTCAAAGCATAGCTATAATCCAACAAGAAATTTCGCTGACTTAAATTGGGCAAACTTCGCTGTAAGGAAGCATCTACTCCCTCCAAATAAACCTGTCTAAATTTTTGATTATTTAAAATTCGATCTACATTGGTGGAAGCCTCCAATGAAGTAGGCAATAAATTAAAATTGAGTTTTTGAAGCCATTGCCAATATTTTTTGCGATTGAAAAACTTTACTTTCTTAAAAGGTTCAATGGATTTTGAATTGAATGAATACCCATAATTTGCCCCCAATAGTAAATTGAATTCTTCGTGACTTTCGATTTCATAGTCGTGATGTTCTAACTCATTATAGGCATAGGAAAAATCAAAGTTTTCCGGACTATAAAAACGAGTTTTTGCTTCTCCCGTACTGTTTTTTCTTACGCCGATCAGGCTGACGCTTTTTCGTTTGGTATAGTCGATAGACTGACTTCGAATTGAATCACGCTGAGAAGCTCGATCTGCGGTTCGCAAACGATCTTGCAACTTTAAATCTTGATAAAAAGGATCGTACTCGGGGGTTATTAATGTTTCACCACTTGCAAAACTTAGTGGGATTTGGAGACCCCATCCCTCAGGAGCTAGCTGTCCTAGGTTAATATTGGATACCAAATCGTACTGAAGAAGTTCTTCTCTTGTTCGTTCGTTGGGTGTTTGGTCTATGCTCCCAAAACCAATGGTAGAATAACGTGCGGTAGCAGAAAAATTTGCAAAATCCGCAAGATTGGCATCCAAAGCACCGATTGCTGCCCAACCTCCTTTACTGTCAATTCCTGAAATTCTCAACTCATTAAACCAAACTTCGCCCGATAAAACATCTCCCAATTGAGTTGAAGGATTTTTAACTCCTATCATAATGGTTCTTATTGATCCCAATGACGGATTTCCCTTTATAGAATATTTATATTTTTTGTCTCCAGGCAAACTACTTATTGGGGTAAACTCCTGAATAGGATCTAAATTTTGATCAAAATATAAGGCCTTTCCCATCCCCAATTGTTGAAGGGCTTTCGCTTTCATTTGTGACAAGAGCTCAGTGGGTACCTCCAAAGAGTTGGAATCAGGAATCCAGACCTCTTCTGCGGATAAACGATTCGAGCTTTCATCGGAATAAGTCGTTGGTTTAAGGGGAATTTCTACTTGATAATAATTGTCTTGGTAGTCAGTACCTAAACGGACAAAAGCTACCAACCTCTTGTCAAATTCATCTTCATTCCCTTCGCCGGGTAAAGGTTCTTTTCCAGGAAGAGACTCGGCATGTAAAAACATTCTCAACTTACTGTACTGTCTCATGTCCAGATTCAATCCCTTAAAGATTCCTCTTGAGTCCGAAGGCTGAAGGTCACTGACCCGAAAGGCAAGAGATTGCTCGTTTTGACGAATAATAGTATTGTTGTTATTTACCTGTTCTCTTCTGATATCCGGTGGGAGTACGTAGTTAATAGGAACACGGTTCTCGTTTTCTAAGATATTTACAGTACTAATATCTATAGCGGTATTGGTATTGGCTATAATGTCATCGTTCAAGGCTTTATTGTATCTTCTCCAATCCCCTCTTACCAAATCCAAGGTTCCAAATCGAAAAACCACCTTCTGTTCAAAACCACTTAAAACCATTCGCATAAAACGTATTGATCGCAAATCTTCAATGGCGTTGACCGAATCAAAATAAGGACTAAACGTGGTGTTCTCATAATAATCTTTTTGAATCGGAATTTTAAACTGTATCCATCGGGTTGTATATTGATCTCCATTGGGTGCGTTTACTTGAATTCCTTCTCTAACATCCGTTACAAAAGGGTGATTCCCCACATTCATGCCCTTAGCAATAGGAACCCGATATTCAAAATAGCTGTCTATGGTGTTCATGCTTTGATCCCGGTTGATGTCCTCTGTATCCGGTTCTGTAGTATTCCCTCGATCGGTATCACTGAAGTCAATTGGTGTGTTGTTTTCAAATCCATTGTAATTTTTGTATCGATCTAGAATACCCCCTTCTGCTTGTAAAAAATACTGATAATTGTCCCCAGCAGGATCCTCCGCTGAACCGTTGGTAAAAATGGCTCGTTCTTCTTCATCGGTCAATCCATCCAAACCTACATCTTGTAAAGCACGGTCTTCAGCAACTGAATTAAATGCATATACCAACGATTGATTTGCAGGAACTTTACCCCATGGAGTTTCATAGATTGGAGAAGATTCTGTAGAACTGGGTAAACCATTTTCAAACTGTTTCCGACCATCCCTTAAAATATCTTCCGATATATTACCCAAATGGAAAATCAAGTCCCCCAATTCGGCGTTGGAATCATCGCTATCCGAAAATGTATCTAATAACCAAAATTCAATAAATTCAACATTGGATTGTTCAAAATTGGTTGCGTTTAAAGAGCGTGAGATACCGGCCCAATTTTCTTTTGGATTTGAAAGAAATTTATCCGTAGGAGCATTGTTGTAAGGTCCTTTTTCATTGGGATAATAGCTTAGGTCTAGGGTAAATAAATTGCCTGGCATACCGGGAACCAAATCACGCTCAGGAAAAAGTTCGCTAATTTGAATGCGACGAGTTTCGTTCAAAGAGATATCATCGTTATTGATCCCTGCGGGCAATCTTGAATAAAATACAGGATCAATGGAATACCATGCTAATTTTGAACGTCCATATCCACTCTCTAAACCTTCTTCTTCTGCTCCAACAACACCCTTTATAGGTACACTAGAAAGATTCCATGCGATAAATCCCTTGACATCAATATTGGTTTGAGCTCCTTCAAAATCATCTATGTAAACATTGGTTTCTCCATTCAATAGAGTATTCCTAGGATCTTGTGCCGCAAGACTTGCTACCTCTCCTCGAAAAGATATTTGAGAAGGAACGTTGGTTTTAATGGAAGGTAGCTTATTGACCAAGCGAGTTAAAAAAGGAATTTCGGTTGAAAAATTTGTATTGAAACCCATCATAGTATTGTTAACCGGTTCTGTACCATAATTTGCCTTTTGGGTAAGTGGATTCTCGCTTAGATTCAACAAGGTCCCTCCGATATTTATTTTATCACTAATAATA
>JAYNHN010000067.1:10908-11191 GCA_038108035.1 Flavobacteriaceae bacterium | reverse complement strand
ACTCTCAGGAGATGGAACAATAGCCTGTGCGGACTGCCATCGTCCAGAAAATGCGTTTACCGATGAAGACCAATTCAGTCTGGGAGTTAACGGATTTTTAGGAACACGAAATTCTATGCCTCTTTTTAATTTAGCTTGGAATTACGACGAACGCTTTGCATGGGATGGTAGAGAGCTCAGCCTAGAACGGCAAGTATTTGAGCCGGTTACAAATGAAAAAGAAATGCACAATACTTGGCCCAACGTAGTAAAAAAATTACAGGCAGATTCCGAGTATCCCGAA
>JAYNHN010000067.1:0-10898 GCA_038108035.1 Flavobacteriaceae bacterium | reverse complement strand
GAACGTACCTTGATTTCCGCAGATTCAAAATTTGATCAATATCTCAGTGGGCAAGTGTCTTTATCCATTCAAGAACTTAACGGATTTGAGGTCTTTATGGACGAAGCTCGGGGCGATTGTTTCCATTGTCATGGTGGTGATAACAATCCGCTATGGACAGACAATTCGTTTCATAACAATGGCTTGGATGCCGAGTTTACTGATTTGGGTTTGGGGGCAGTAAGTGGTGATCCAGCAGACGAGGGAAAGTATAAAACACCTTCACTTCGTAATTTAGTGTTTACAGCTCCTTATATGCACGATGGACGTTTTAATACAATTGAAGAGGTCATTGACCATTACAGTGAAGGGATTCAATTTTCTTCAACCATCGATCCTTTGATGAAAAAAGTAAACGAAGGAGGCGTGCGCTTATCCGAAAAAGACAAATCAGATCTCAAAATGTTTTTATTGACTCTGACAGATGAATCATTTCCAAAGAACCCTGACTTTCAAAATAAATAGTGTTCATCTTAAGACACTCTTTCAATAAATAGAAGGAACTTGTGGTAAACGTAGACTTATTTGTATATTTGTAATTATTTAGAATCAATCGATTTGACATGATAAAAGTATCTGATTCAGCGCGTAAAAAAGTTGCACTACTTATGAAAGAAGATGGTTTTGATCCTACCAATGACTTTGTTCGTGTAGGGGTTAAAAGTGGGGGTTGTTCCGGATTGTCTTACGATTTGGATTTCGATACCTCAGTGGCACCTCAGGACAAGGTATATGAAGACAATTCGATAAAGATTGTTGTTGATAAAAAGAGTATCCTCTACCTGATTGGAACAACGTTGGAATATTCTGGCGGATTGAATGGTAAAGGTTTTGTGTTTAACAATCCCAATGCACAACGAACTTGTGGATGTGGGGAGAGTTTTTCACTTTAAAAAAAGAAAATGGCATATACGGAAGAGGAGTTAAAGAAAGAATTAGAAACAAAGGAATACGAATACGGTTTTTATACGGATATAGAATCCGATACGTTTCCAAAGGGATTAAACAAAGAAGTTGTTCGGGCGATCTCTAAGAAAAAAGGAGAACCCGAGTGGATGACCCAGTGGCGTTTGGATGCCTATGATTCATGGGTTAAAATGCACGAGCCTGAATGGGCAAATGTAAACTATAAAAAACCAAACTTACAGGATATTTCTTATTATTCGGCACCGAAGAAAAAAGCGAAGTACGAAAGTCTGGATGAGGTGGATCCCGAATTACTCAAAACGTTTGACAAGCTCGGAATCTCAATTGAGGAACAGAAAAAACTTTCGGGTGTTGCCGTTGATATCGTAATGGATTCCGTTTCTGTTGCGACAACTTTTAAAGAAACACTTGCCGAGAAAGGAATCATCTTTTGTTCCATTTCTGAGGCGATTAAAGAACATCCCGATTTAGTAAAAAAATATATCGGAACCGTAGTACCCCCCCGGGACAACTTTTATGCGGGTCTCAACAGTGCCGTATTTACAGATGGTTCTTTCTGCTATATCCCCAAAGGAGTTCGTTGTCCCATGGAACTCTCCACTTATTTTAGGATTAATCAAGCGGGTACGGGTCAATTCGAACGAACATTAGTTATCGCTGACGAGGGTAGTTATGTCAGTTATTTGGAAGGGTGTACCGCACCCTCACGAGATGAAAATCAATTGCATGCAGCGGTGGTAGAACTCATTGCTCTAGACGATGCAGAAATCAAATACTCAACGGTTCAAAACTGGTTTCCAGGAGACAAAGAAGGAAAAGGAGGGGTGTACAATTTTGTTACCAAACGGGGTATTTGCCACCATCGTTCCAAAATTTCTTGGACACAGGTTGAGACCGGTTCTGCGGTAACATGGAAATATCCATCCTGTATCCTTAAAGGAGATCACTCGATTGGAGAATTTTATTCTATTGCTGTGACCAACAACTACCAACAGGCAGATACAGGGACCAAAATGGTCCACTTGGGTAAGAATACTCGGAGTACGATCATTTCCAAAGGAATCTCAGCTGGAAAATCTCAAAACAGCTACCGGGGTTTGGTTCAAGTCGGTGCTCGAGCAAAGAATGCACGAAACTTTTCACAATGCGATTCCTTGTTGATGGGCAATGATTGTGGGGCTCATACTTTCCCTTATATCGAAGCCAAAAGCAACTCTGCACAGATCGAACACGAAGCTACGACCAGTAAAATCGGCGAAGACCAAATATTCTATTGCAACCAAAGAGGGATCGATACGGAAAAAGCCATTGCATTAATCGTCAATGGATTCAGCAAAGAGGTTTTAAATAAACTTCCCATGGAATTTGCCGTTGAAGCACAAAAATTGTTAGAAATTTCCCTGGAAGGTTCCGTGGGATAAAAAGAATCAAGCATGTTAACTATAGAGAATTTACACGCCCAAGTAGAGGGTAAAGCAATACTAAAAGGCATCGATCTGGATGTAAAAGCAGGTGAAGTCCACGCTATTATGGGACCCAATGGTTCTGGGAAGAGTACACTTTCTTCAGTGGTAGCCGGAAACGAAGATTACGAGGTCACACAGGGAGAAATTTTACTCAAAGGCGAAAACCTTTCGGAATACGATACAGAAGAACGCGCACACAAGGGCATTTTCCTATCTTTCCAATATCCTATTGAAATACCGGGCGTATCGGTAACCAACTTTATTAAAACGGCAATCAATGCCAATCGGAAAGCAAAAGGATTGGAGGACATGCCTGCCAGTGAGCTTTTAAAGAAAATCAGAGAAAAGGCAAAATTGCTGGATATTGACTCCAAATTTTTATCTCGTTCGCTTAATGAAGGGTTTTCCGGAGGAGAGAAAAAAAGAAATGAAATATTTCAAATGGCAATGTTGGAACCCACCCTGGCTATTTTAGATGAAACCGATTCTGGATTGGATATCGATGCTCTTAAAATTGTTGCAAATGGGGTTAATAAACTCAGAAGCGATGACAATGCAGTAGTGGTTATCACGCATTACCAACGCTTACTAGATTATATCGTTCCGGATTTTGTTCATGTCCTTTACGACGGGAGGATTGTTAAATCAGGAACCAAAGAACTGGCTCATGAACTGGAAGCCAAGGGATACGATTGGATTAAAGAATTGGCTTAAATGGAATTTAAAGAAAAATTAGTTTCCTCTCATTTGGCATTCGAAGAAGATATAGATCTTTCGGATCGAGTGCACCAAATGCGATCAGATGCTTTAAAAATATTCGAAAACAAAGGATTTCCCACCCGAAAAGACGAGGCTTGGAAATACACTTCTTTGGCAGGTTTGGTAAAAGAGGATTACGCGTTGTTCCCTAAAGCGGAAATATCCATTGAACTCAAAAATGTTAAAAAGTATTTTTTATACGATACGGATACCTATAAAATTGTTTTTATCGATGGGGTTTACAGTCCCTTCCTGTCTAATACAACCCACGATGGTCTAGATGTTTGTTTACTTTCAGCAGCCTTGACCAAAAGTAAGTATCGAAAGTTAATCGATACTTATTTTAACAAAATCGCACCTCAAGAGGACAGTTTAACCGCGTTGAATACTTCCTATGCCAAAGAAGGTGCTTATATCTATATTCCCAAAAGTGTGGAGGCTGAAAAACCTATTGAGATTATTCATTTTTCTTCGGGTTACGAAAGCACTTTGTGGTTGCAACCAAGGAACTTGATAGTAGTAGATAAAAATGCTCAGGTGCAGATTATTGAACGCCATCAAAGTTTAAAATCTCATCCTGTAGTTACCAATAGTGTAACGGAGATTTATGTTCACCAAGACGCTTTGGTAGATTATTACAAATTACAAAACGATCTGTCCTCGGCTTCTCTAATAGATAATACCTATATTGTTCAAGAAAAGAATAGTCATGCAAGTGTTCACACTTTTTCTTTGGGCGGGAAACTGATTCGAAACAATCTGAATTATTATCAAAGGGGGGAGCATGTAATGTCTACTCTAAAAGGGGTCACTATTCTCAAAGACAGCCAGCATGTAGATCACTCCACACTGGTTCATCATGCACAACCCAATTGTGAAAGCCATCAAGATTACAAAGGAATTTATGGGGAGCGCTCAGAGGGGGTTTTTAATGGAAAAATTTTGGTGGACAAGGTTGCACAAAAAACAAACGCTTTTCAACAAAATAACAACATTTTGTTGGACGACAAAGCAACAGTCAATACCAAGCCCCAATTGGAGATTTTTGCCGATGATGTTAAATGTTCGCATGGATGTACGGTGGGTCAATTAGATGATGAAGCCCTTTTTTATCTTCGTTCTAGAGGAATCCCTAAAAAGGAAGCCAAAGCGTTGATGACGTATGCCTTTGCTAACAATGTGTTAGAAAGTGTTCAACTCCCCTCACTAAAAAAACGGATCAACCACCAAATTGCTCAAAAGTTGGGGGTAAATTTAGGGTTTGAATTATAGACCATGTTTGACGTAAATCGGATACGGAAGGACTTCCCCATTTTATCGAGAAAGGTAAATGGCCAGGATTTGATTTATTTTGACAATGCAGCTACTTCTCAAACTCCACAACAGGTCATAGATGTAATTACAGAATATTATTCTCATTACAATTCCAATATCCACAGAGGGGTTCACAAGTTGAGTCAGGAAGCTACCGAACTTTACGAAGGAGCTCGAGCTACAATTCAAAAGCATTTTAATGCAGCTCATCCGTATGAAATTATATTGACAGCTGGTACCACTGAATCCATCAATTTGATCGCTCATGGTTATACCCCATTGCTTTCGGAAGGGGATGAATTGATCGTGTCGGCACTTGAGCACCATTCCAATATTGTTCCTTGGCAAATGCTCTGCGAAAGAACCGGTGCAAAACTTCGAGTGATTCCCATGACCTTGGCAGGAACCTTGGATCTGGAGGCTTATTATAAATTACTGAACGACCGGACGCGACTCGTCTTTGTCAATCATGTTTCCAATGCTTTGGGAACCATTAACCCCATTGAAGAAATTATTGAAAAAGCTCATGGTGTCGGAGCCAAAGTATTGATCGATGGAGCACAAGCATGTCCTCATATTAAACCCGATGTACAAGCTTTAGATGTTGATTATTATGTAACCTCTGCCCATAAGTTGTGTGGTCCCACCGGAGTAGGCATGTTGTATGGAAAGACCGAATGGTTGCAAGCACTCCCTCCCTATCAAGGTGGAGGCGAGATGATTGCCACAGTCACTTTTGATAAAACCACCTATGCCGATTTGCCACATAAGTTTGAAGCAGGAACCCCTAACATAGCTGGAGGGATTGCTTTTGGTGCTGCTTTGGATTATATGAATGGGTTGGGTTTTGATCGTATTGCCCAATACGAAGCAGAACTATTGGAGTACGCTACGAAAGAACTTCTTACCATTAAGGGAATGAAAATCTATGGGGGATCCACTGAAAAAACAGCGGTTATTTCTTTTAATGTGGATTCGATTCATCCCTACGATGTAGGGAGTATTTTGGATCAAATGGGCATTGCAGTTCGAACCGGACACCATTGTGCGCAACCCATTATGGATTTTTATCAAATACCGGGTACGATACGGGCATCGTTTTCCTTTTACAATACAAGGGAGGAAATAGACCGATTGGTGGAAGGCGTTCGAAAGGCAGTCGCTATGTTGCAATAATTTTATAATTTTAGGTGTGAATACAATAGAAAAAGAACAACAGGAGATCATTGAGGAATTTTCCTTGTTTGAGGACTGGATGCAACGCTATGAGTATATGATCGAGTTGGGTAAATCCTTGCCTTTAATTGAAGATCAGTACAAAACGGACGACAACATTATCAAAGGCTGTCAAAGTAAGGTATGGGTACATGCCGAATTAAAAAAAGATCGACTGTTCTTTACAGCGGATAGCGATGCCATTATCACCAAAGGGATCATTGCGATTTTGATACGGGTATTTTCCAATCAACATCCCAAGGACATTCTCCAATCGGATACTGAATTTATTGATACTCTGGGATTAAAAGAACATTTGTCACCTACACGTGCCAATGGTTTGGTCTCGATGATCAAGCAAATTAAAATGTATGCAGTGGCTTTTCAAACTCAATTGAATTAAAAAAGATATGTCAGAAACGATAAATACGAATGATTTAGGAGAAAAGATCGTACGGGTCTTAAAGACCATTTTTGATCCAGAAATCCCTGTGGATATTTATGAATTGGGGTTGATTTATGATGTTTTTGTCAATGAAGATCGAGACGTTAAAATCTTGATGACGTTGACCACACCCAATTGTCCGGTCGCCGAATCGCTTCCGATGGAAGTGGAGGAAAAGGTAAAGTCTTTGGATGAGGTGAAATCTGCGGAGGTAGAAATTACTTTTGACCCGCCATGGACTCAGGATTTGATGAGCGAAGAAGCCAAACTCGAATTGGGAATGCTCTAGTCATGACGAAACCCATTGTCAATAAAGTTGCACAAAGTGCTTTGATCACATTTGATCTGGAGGAACATATCCCCCAAGGGCCCCGTACCTTTATCGATTTGTCTCAGTGGTTAGAAGAAGGGTTTTTATTGAGAGAAAATGCCTTCCGTGAAGCTTTAAAAAGACATAACTGGGCTCAGTACCAAGACCAACACATCGCATTGGATTGTACTTCGGATGCCATCGTACCGGCTTGGGCCAGCCTTTTGGTGGCTGCTTATTTGCAACCCTATGTGCAAACCCTTGTTTTGGGGGATTTAATCGATTTGGAGCGGAAATTGTTTTCAGATGGCATTGCAGCAATGGAACTTGCACCTTATCAAAACAAGCCCATTATCATTAAGGGTTGCTCAGATCCCAGTATTCCCAAAGATGCTTACATTCAATTGATCCTTCGTCTTCAGGGAGTGGCTAAAAGTTTATTTTACGGAGAAGCCTGTTCTTCCGTACCTTTATGGAAGGCAAAAAAAGTACGGTGAGTCCATCTCCTAAAAAGATTTTAATTATAACTTATTATTGGCCTCCATCGGGAGGTTCGGGAGTACAACGCTGGATGTATTTTGCCAAGCATTTAAAACTATTGGGCTGGGAACCGGTCATTATCACGGTTGACGAAAGTCAAGCTTCTTATCCCATCCTCGATGCGAGCCTTTTAAAAGAAGTAGAAGGAATTCGAGTCATTAAAACCCGAACTCGAGAACCTTTGCGTTGGTATTCTTATTTGGTTTCGGGAAGCAGTCGAGAGGCGATCCCCCAAGGCGCAGTTAAAACAAAATCGCTATTTGGAAAAATGGCAGCTTACATTCGAGGGAATTATTTTATTCCCGATGCACGAAAAGGCTGGATTCCTTTTGCTCTGAAAGCGGCAAAAAAACTTTTAAAAGAGGAATCTTTTTCATATTTGATCACAACGGGTCCTCCGCATTCCACCCATTTGGTAGGCTTGGCTTTAAAAGACACCTATCCGATTTCATGGTGGGCAGATTTTCGCGATCCCTGGACAGATCTTTTTTACAACGTCTCCTTGTATAGAACTCAAAAATCGGTTGCAAAAGACCGAGCATTAGAAAAAGCGGTTTTACAAAAAGCGGATGGAATACTCACTACCCTGGGTGGAAAACTCCACGATCAGTTAAAAGCCATAGCACCCAAACAAACCTTTACGGCCCTACCCAACGGTTATGATGCCGATTTGATGGCCTCTGTAAAAGGAATGCCTCCTAAAGGGATTTTTCATGTTGTTTTTACGGGTCTATTAACTCAAAATCAAGAGTACGATTCTGTTATTAAGGCACTTTCAAAATTTCAAGAACAGCATGCCATTCAACTGAGTTTGGCAGGTCAGATATCTACTGAAATTTACACCGAAATTCAAAAGGCATTACCGCATATTAAAGTCCTCAACAGAGGCTATCTACCTCATAAAGAAGCTATTCAACTGATGAAAAGCGCTCATTTATTGTTGAATTTTATTTTTAAGGGAGCGCAAACACAAATGATCTCCGGAAAGTTATTGGAATATATGGCGACTGGAGTTCCTATACTTTCCATAGGCGATCCCGATTCAGAGGCAGGTCGGTTTTTGATGCAGGGCAGTTGTGCTAAAATGCTGAAAGCGGAGCAAGCTTTCAAAATGGAAGTTTTTATTGAATCCCTTCTTAAAGCAAACGGAACCCTAACCAATCGGTTTCCTTCCCTTGCCGATTGGTCACGAAAAGCCCTTTGTAAACGACTGGAAAAGGGGATTTTAATGGGAAAAGAAGCCTAGTTTTTTTGGAGACACCCCAAAAGCTTAAAGATCGAATCGTTAACGAAATAGTTCGTTTTTCCCAGTTTATATTTTGTTAGGACTAAGGGTATTCAAATAGTTAGAGGCTGTAACACAGCTAACGCCTAATTCAATTTTTGTATAAGAGCTCTTGAATAAGGGATTCAATATTTCTTGACTATAAAAATGGTAAGAGGAACGTAATATTGTTTTCATTTCATTATTTCTTTGTGAATTTCGGTCACCAATTGGAGGGTGCTATTGGCTGTTTCCTCTAAGGCTTGAATCATAAAAAGAAGCCAAGATTCCCAATCATTCACATCACGAATTTTTTGTAATTTATTGAAGTAGTCTTGCTTATTTTGAATAGAGTTTTCTCTTCACTTTTTTTTTGGTCGTATTAGGCATCCAAATGGAAAATATTAATCTACCTCTCTAACTGTTTTCTTAAAAAGGCAATTTCTTCCTCCAGATGGGCAATACGGTTTTCGTATTGTTCTTTGAGTTCTTTGGGAAAGTTGTTGTGGATATCTCCAAACTTTCCGGATTGAGAACAATGATGAAAGACCAGACTGTCATCAAAACTGATCAGTTCCATGGGATCCATTTCTAGGATTTTGGAAATGGCACTCAAATGATCCCAACGCAAACGGGTTTCTCCGCTTTCAATTTTGCTATACGCACGTTGTGAGATTTCCAATTGACTGGCTATATAGTCCTGAGAATAGCCTTTAAGTTCTCGTATCTTTTTGATTTTAGTTGCAATTTGTTCCATAAAATATAGTTTTTAAATCAAGAATTTACATCAACAGATTAAAGTTTACTTTTCACGTTTGTTCTAAATTAGAACTAAAAGTACTTATTTTAGAACTAAAAAATTACATTAATTCCATTTTATTGAAATTTATTTGTGCTGTTTAATCTTTATGTTTAACTTTTTAAATCAAATTTTATTATGAAAACACTTAATGTACAAGAAATGGAAAATGTGGAAGGGGGCGATTTAGGTTGTGCCCTAGCTATTACGGGAACAGTTTTAGCCTTTGCTGGATTATTTGCACTTGGTCCAGTAACTGGAGGAGCCTCTTGGGTTGCTTTAGCCTCAACTGCTGGAGGTTTTATTGTTGGTTCAGCAGGTATGGGATATTCGTGTTAATATCATTTTATGAATACAAGATATATAAATGTAATTTTTTACTTGGCTATTCTTCTGATGGTAGTAAACGCTTTTTATTTGGCAAGAACAGGTATAGCTGAAGATGAACCAATTTTTCTCCAATTCGCAAGTTTAATAGGACTAGGACTTGTTGCATTTGGCATGCTCTATCAGGCAAATCTCAATAAAAGTAAAAGGAAGTAATGATTTTGTAGACGGTCTTTATGCAATTCACTCAAATTTGTATTAAATTAAAGTGATGTCAAATAATAAAAACGAGCTAAACATATTTTTATCAGTACTTTCATTTGTATGTGGTTTAATAGCTTTTTATGGGCTAGTTTTTGGTGAAATTAGTCATTTTATCATTCCATTTTGCTTTTTTGTTATCACATTTGTTAGTTTAAGATTTTCATTCTTAAAAAATAGCTAATCATACCCGTTGTCTGTAGTCTGTAATTTGGAATTGCTACAAAGTCATCCAACAGCAAGACAAACAGATAAAAATTATTGCCTTCCCTGAAAATAAAAGGCTGGGTTATGTGCGTAATCTCGCCCTTAAAAAAGCAAAAGGGGAATATATCTTGTTTTTAGATGCTGATGATTATTTTTCCAAACATGCTTTTGAAAAATTTGATAGTTGCCATTGAGAAAAAGGCCTTAATTGAGATTTTTTAGTATGGGTCTTTAGTTATCTCCTTGTTAAGAAGATTAAGAAGTGAAAAATAAGTTTGGGGTTAGTCTGTCAACGTTTTACATTACCAAAAATGATTTCAATTTCTAAATGTGGTTTTGATTTTAACTGTGAATGGTCAATCTTAATTATTTTTTAGGATATAAGTTAGGGACTGTCGTAATTTATTATAATGACAAGACTATCCGTTATAGTTCCAGTATATAATGCTTCTGATTATTTGGATGTGTGTATTGAATCTGTAATCTATCAAAGGGATTTGAATTGGGAGTTAATTGCCGTTAATGATGCCTCCACAGACAGTAGTTTGGAATTGCTACAAAGCTATCAACGGCAAGACAAACGGATAAAAATTATTGATCTCCCTAAAACAAAGGGCAGGGTTATGCCCGGAATCTAGCAATTAAAAAAGCAAAAGGGACTTATCTTGTTTTTTTAGATGCAGATGATTTTCTTCATTCCGAAACGCTTTCTCAATTGGAGCAGTGGGTTAAAAAGAAACCGAAAACGGAGGTGTTTGTATGGGGATATCATCTCTGCAATGCAAAAGGAATAATAAAAAAGACCTTGCTCCCTCAAAAGCCGGATAAGAAAAAGGGAGAGTCTCCTTTTGGGCTTATGCTGCTGAATAGAAAAGGATTTAATGCCTACACATGTACTTGTGTTGTTAAAACTACTTTCGTTAAAAAACACACAATTCTTTTTTCTGAAAACGGCTTTTACGAGGATTTCATTTTTTCAAAAAAGTTAGAGAATTTATTTCTTTACAATGGAAATTATTTAATCA
>JAYNHN010000066.1:1871-11195 GCA_038108035.1 Flavobacteriaceae bacterium | reverse complement strand
CTATTCTGCTGATACCATGCAAATTCATCCAGTTGGGTAACATCCGAACCAAAACTGAACGCCTCACTACTTCCCGCCCGACAAGCATATTCCCACTCTGCTTCTGTGGGTAATCGATAAAATTTTCCAGTCATTGCCGATAACCATTCGCAAAATTTAACTGCAGCCAACTGAGTCATACAGATTGCAGGATAGCCATCTACTCCCATTCCAAAGCTCATCTCTACATAGGGAGTGGTCGCTCCGGTTACGGCATCTACATCAATACTTACTTCTGAGTCAGGCGTTTTTATCTTTTGATTACTGTCCATATCTCGAGTTACAAAAAGATTATACAAGTCCCACGTAAGTTCAAATTGACCCATCCAAAAGTCTCCAACACGGACCTTATGTTGAGGACTTTCATCCCCAAAATGACCGACCTCAGACTTCAGGCTTCCCATTTGAAATGAACCACCCTTAATAAAAACCATGGGAAGTGTGGCATCTACTCCGATAATATGCTGATTATAAGTCTTTTGTGAAAAAGCTTGCCCCAGAACTAAAATTAAAAGCGCGGTACAATAATTTTTTTTCATTATATTACTGTTTTATTCAGTTTGTGTTTTAACTCATTCAATACTAAACTACACTTTGATGATAAAACGGATTTACCTTGATAAGCTTATAAGTTTTATAAATTTAATCATTTTTTTTTTTACTCAAAGCCTTTTTGTTTTTTGACAGGTTATACCTCCCAAAAATGAACATGGAATTGAAAATTTATTTTCAATCATTTTTAATGAAAATTCGATCATTGACAGCCTAAAAGGAAAAATTGAACTCCCAGGCTTTTACAATCAAATTTTTGCTGATGATGAAATTGCGGTCGTATTTCAAAAAAATTTTGAAATAGTACAAACTGATTCAAAATGGCGTTTCGTTATAGAAAATGGAGGTATTGATGATGTAGGTCTCATAAGGATCAATGGGGAGACTATCAAAGAGAATAACAATCAAAAAAAAACGAAGGCTGTTTATTTTACAGGGAATACTTCTTTTCTTGAAATTCCTAAATCCATTATTCAAAAAGGAAAAAATACGATTCAAATCTACACACTCAATGTTTCTGATGCTGGATTTGTAGGAAACAACCTTTATCTAAAAGATGAAAAAGAACAACGAATAAGTCTAGATGGTTTTTGGGAGTATCAGGTGTATGATCAAAAGGAAATCAATTATCGTGTAAAACCTTCTCATAACATTAGTTTGTTCCCATATTACGATTTTAAACCCGAAGAATTTACTCTTAAAGATTTCAATGATCAGACCTGGGGCGAAACGGACTTTCCAAATACATTCGAACGTATTTTTAGTAGAAAATTCATTGACGGTGCTTTTTGGATTCGTAAACAAATTATCCTAGACACCCTCCTAAATGAAGACTATTTTTTTGAAGTGCCTGATGGAATTGACGATGCTGATTATCTTTATGTCAATGGTTTTTTGGTAGGATTGACCAATTGCTATTATTGCAAAAGACGCTATCGAATTCCAAATAACTATCTTGAAAAAGAAAACATCTTCGCTTTATTAATACTTGATAATTTAGGAGAAGGAGGTGTGAGAGGCCCAATGTATCTAAGCAATTCAAAGGAGAAAATAAACCTATCCGAAAATTGGAAATTCAAACAAATTTTTGACATAGAAATTTTATTAACCTTTAAGGAAACAGATGATTTTTCAATACCCCTTTATCAAAAGTCGTATTCAATTTTTGATCTAAACGGAAGAACTCTTGAAAAAAATGAACTCCTGATATCGGAAAACTATCAAAAACTGTTGCTAACAACAGTCATTTTATTATTAGGTGTTCTACTGTTTTTGATTTTTAAGTTGATAAAATTAAATACAAGAACCGTTGAACCTAAAAAAACCATTGATACTAGTGCCTTAAAGGCAAACCATATTTTCGTTCGATCCAATCGAATCGATCACAAGATTGAAATCAATGATATTTTCGCTGTGGAGAGCAAAAAAGATTATGTTAAAATATATACTTCGTCTGAATCTTTTCTGGTGAGAAAAAACCTAAAGACTTTTTTATTAGAACTACCGGAAGAACAATTTATTCGTATAAGTAAGTCCGTTGCATTAAATATCCAAAAAGTTGAAAAAATTAATAAAAATACCATCTATTTAACCTCCGGTTATGATTATGTAATTGGGAAGGTTTATTTAAAAAAAATCAACACCATCCTTAAAAAAATCTAATTTTTTATATATGAAAAAAAACGTTTTGTATACTGTTTTTAATTAAAATATATTTTTTTTGTATTTTTTTTGATGATTTCGTAATTGTTTTAAAAATCAAAACGATATATTTGGTTAAACAAATAATTATTTACTAACTATAATTATTTATAGTCAATTTTTGAATTTAACATTAAAATCAATGAAAAAAACAATTAAATCAAATGCTCTGCATTTCTTATTCTGTCTGTTTTTAATGGGTACAGTAATGGGTTTTGCACAGCAAAATGTTTCAGGAAGTGTTTCCGATGGGACGGGTCCTTTACCAGGAGTTAGCGTCATCGAAAAAGGTACTTCAAATGGAACCGTAACTGATTTCGATGGAAATTTTACACTCTCCGTTTCGAGTCAAGAGGCCGTTTTGGTATTTTCTTACATCGGATTTACCTCCCAAGAGCTTTTAGCCAATTCTGACAGCTTAAATGTAACTTTGGAGGCAGGTTCTGATGAGCTGGATGAAGTTGTAGTAACAGGTTACGGAACACAGAGAAAAGCGACTGTTACTGGAGCCGTAACCGCGATCAAAGGAGAAAGTATTGTAAAATCGCCCGCTATTGATCTGACCAACTCACTGGCGGGTCGTTTGCCCGGTATTACGGTACGTCAAGGATCTGGTGAACCCGGTTACGATGGATCTTCCATTAACATTCGTGGTGTGAACACTTTAGGTAATTCAAGTCCTTTAGTAGTGATCGATGGGATTCCTGATCGTGATGGTGGAATTGGACGATTGAATCCTCAGGATATCGAAAGCATATCAGTTCTTAAAGATGCTTCATCTGCTATCTACGGAGCTAGAGCTGCCAACGGAGTTATTCTAATTACCACAAAAAGAGGGGAATCTGGAACGCCACAACTGGAATACAGCTTTAACTCGGGTTGGTCCACTCCTACAGAATTTCCAGAAATGTCTAGTTCTTATGAGTATGCAAACATCATGAACGAACTTCCTATTTACAGAAGTATTCCTGTCAATGAATGGGGAAATGCTTGGTCAAGTATTCAATCCACCGGGATCTATAACTCACCTACTGATGGTGTCTCTTCTTTGAGTGCAAATTACAGTCCCGAAGCAGTGGCTGGATATTTAAATGGTAACGATCCATGGAGATATCCCAATACGGACTGGTATGGAGACACCTTTAAAGACTGGGCTCCACAGCAACGTCACAACCTTCAATTATCAGGAGGTACAGAAAAAGTAAAATATTTCACATCTTTGGGTTATATTTACCAAGATGCGATTTATAAAAATTCAGCTACGTTTTACAATCAGTATAACTTAAGAATGAATTTGGATGCCGAAGTGAACGACTATGTTAAAATGAATGTAGGTCTAATGACAAGAAGAGAAGATCGAAACTTTCCCACCGTGGGTGCAGGAGCAATCTTCAGAATGCTTCAAAGAGGAAGACCCACAGAAAATGCTATTTGGCCATCTGGAGAACCGGGACCCGATATCGAAAACGGAGAAAACCCCGTTACAGTTACTACAGGAGATACGGGTTACATTAAAAATCCCAAAGACTTAATACAAATCAATGGAGGGGTAAATATTACCAATCCGTGGATTGAAGGATTGGAATTGATTATCAATGGATCCATTGATGTCAACAGAGAGACCTCAAAAAACTGGCAGACTCCATGGAAACTATATAGTTGGAATGGTGTAGATCAAAGCTCAAGTGGTCTTACTGCCAATGTTCGTTCGCCCTTTACAGATGCACGTTTGACAGAGTCTTCGAATTCTGTTTTGAATTCTACTTTTACGGGTCAACTCAAGTATGATTTTACTTTAGGTGAAAATCACGATATTGGAATTTTTGCCGGGGTTACACGAGAACAATTTACTGGTTCCAATTTCTTTGCTTTTAGAAGAAATTATATTTCACCTGCCATTGATCAGTTATTCGCAGGAGGAACTGCAGATCAAAACACGGGAGGTTCCGCTTATGATAGAACCCGTCTAGGGTATTACGGTCGTCTTCAGTACAACTATAAGGACACTTATTTAGTAGAATTATTATTCCGTCGTGATGGATCGTACATCTTCCCGGAAGTTGGTCGATATGGAAATTTCCCCGGGGTGTTAGTCGGTTGGAATATCGGTAATGAATCTTGGTTTAATGTTGAACCCGTTTCGTATTTAAAACTAAGAGCTTCTTATGGAGAACTCGGAAATGATCAAGTATTCTACAACGGACAATTACAAGAGTATGCCTTCTTATCTACCTTTGGTTTTGGAGAGTACCCTATCGACAATCAAGTGGTAAAAACATTATACGAAACCGTATTACCCAACCCCAACTTTACTTGGGAAGTTGCACGTAATTCAAATATTGGTTTGGATGCAAAAGTTTTCGATCGTTTCAATGTAACCCTAGAATGGTTTAACAACCAACGGGATCGTATTTTGATCCAACAACAAGGAAGTACACCGGCTTCTTCAGGAATCAGTAGTTTATTACCTCCAACCAACTTTGGTAAAATGAACAACCGAGGATACGAATTCTCCCTTTCTTATGATGGAGGTGATTTTAACTACTCCGACCCAAATGCGTTCCGTTATACTATTGGAGTCAATGGTGGATATGCTAAAAATAATGTCGTTTTTATTGTTGAATTATCAGGAGCACCCGATTATCAATTGCAGGAGGGTAAACCACTAGGAGCCTATTTGCTTTATGAAGCGGATGGAGTGTTTTTTGATCAAAATGAAATTAATTCAAATACGATCGATTACAGTGAAGTTACCGCCCAATTGCTTCCGGGTGACTTGAGATTGGTTGACTACAATGGAGATGGCAAAATTAACGCGGACGATCAAGTTCGTCAGGAAAAAGGATTCACACCCACTTTCCAATACGGTGCCACCTTGGACTTAAGTTACAAAAACTTTGATTTATCTGTTTTATTCCAAGGATCAAGAGGTGGAATGGCCACTCTATTCAACGGAGAATTTGGTGACTGGGGGAACTTTTACAAGTACCAACACGATAATAGATGGAGTATAGATAATCCTAGTAGAGTACACCCTAGATTGGCTTCTAGAGGGGACACTTACTATTCAGGCGGAGGTTATGGTAACAATACCTACCGCTATGGTGCCACGGATTATTTTAGACTAAAGAATATAGAGTTAGGGTATACACTACCCGAATCTCTATTGAGTAATGGTTTTATTTCAAACTTGCGTTTGTATGCAAGTGGATTGAACCTATTGACATTTACGGACTTTGAAATGCAAGACCCTGAAGTAGCTGGAAGAGGGTATCCATTATCCAAAGTTTTAAATGTAGGATTAAGAGTAAACTTTTAATTAATTAAACTTTAAAAAATGAGAAAATTAAAGAACTTAAAAACAGTAATGGGATCAAGCCTTTTAGCAATTGCTTTGCTATTCTCGGCTTGTAATGATGATTTTTTGGATACTGCGCCACTTGATAAGATTTCAAGTTCAGCGACGTGGAGTGATGGAACGCTCTCAGAAGCGTTTGTTTTTAGTATTTATGGATATTTAGGATACGGAGGTTTTGAAGAGCAAATGCAGGCCGTGATTACTGATGAAGCGATGTTTACCCACGCGGGAAGAAACATCAACACCTTCAACGAAGGGTCAGAATCACCTTCTAACATAGCTTGGACCAGTGGTACTTATGCATGGGGTAATATGTATTCTGCCATTCGACAGGCAAATGTTGCCATTCAAAATATTCCGGAGGCTACTTTTGATGAT
This sequence comes from Flavobacteriaceae bacterium, assembly GCA_038108035.1. GTDB lineage: Bacteria > Bacteroidota > Bacteroidia > Flavobacteriales > Flavobacteriaceae > MS024-2A. The sequence goes on along the minus strand of JAYNHN010000066.1, from coordinate 5,167 downwards.
CAAAGCCTAAAAGATCAATTGTTGGGTGAAGCGCACTTTTTAAGAGCGTACTACTATCAGCAATTGGCTCGCTTTTATGGTGGTGTACCTTTAATTGATAAGCCCTATACGTTGGAAGATGAGCTTTCAATTGCTAGAAATACCTATCCGGAAACAATAGATTTTATTGTTGCTGATTTAGACAAAGCCGCCAGCTTGTTAAATGGTAAAACCCTTGCTGACGGTAGAGCAAATAAAATAGCTGCTATGGCATTAAAATCGAGAGTTTTGCTATATGCGGCCAGCGATTTACACGATTCAGGAAAAGCACCTTCCGGATATGGAACCGATATACATGCCTATTCTGGAGGACAACAGGCACGCTGGCAGGCTGCTCAGCAAGCTGCTAAAGCTGTTCTTGACGTTACTTCTGGATACAAAACCAATCTTAGTGCTCCCGTTTCTAGAGAAGAAGGTATGAGTAATGCTATTGCTATTGCTATGGGGGGTAAAAGCTCTGTAGCCGACGCTGCTGCTGCTTCCGAATTGATTTTCCAAAGAACCCTTTCTTCTGACTACAAACCAGAAGACAACTGGCCTTTGGGTGGAACTCACTTTGGAGTAAACAACGGTCCAAACGGATACCACAACTGGAGTGGAAACCCTCCTATTCAGCAAATGGTAGACGACTATGAAATGATGGACGGTTCTTCTTTTGATTGGAACGATGCAACTCAAAAAGCAGATCCCTATGCAAATCGGGATCCTCGTTTTTACGCACATGTATTGTATGATGGTGCCAAGTGGAAGCCCAGACCTTCCGATGTTGTTTCCATTGACCCTTATGATGAAATTCAAACAGGTTATTACGATGATGGAAACGGAGGATTAATCAATGGAGTGGACACTAGAGAGTCTCCTATTGAAAACTGGAACGGTAGTAGAACACACTACAACTTGAGAAAATTTATCGATCCAGATCCTTCTATCAAAGAAAATTTGACCAGTCATCAGGTAATTCCTTGGCCTTTTATTCGCTACGCAGAAGTAGCGTTAAATTATGTAGAAGCTAGCATTGAATTGGGTCAGGAGGAAGAAGCTAGAAACTGGCTGAATAAAACTCGTTTCCGTGTTGGAATGCCTGCGGTAACAGAATCAGGTGAAGCTCTAAAGCAAAAATATCGTAACGAAAGACGTATTGAACTTGCTTTTGAAGAACACCGTTATCACGATGCGAGAAGATGGGTCATTGCACCTCAAACACTTGGAAGAGGCGTTAAAGTAATTAATATTACTGCTACTCTAAAACCAGGAAAAACGATTCACTCACCGTATCGACATGATAAAGAGGTTTATAATTACACGTATGAAGTTCAAAACAATACGGAAATTGAAAACCGAACTTGGAAGGATAAAATGTATTATCGTCCTATCACGAGAGATGAAATGAATAAAAACGAACTTCTGGTTCAAAATCCAGGATACTAGAAGTTTATTAGAAGTACTCTTAAATAAAAGCATATCCTCTTTTTCAAGAGGATATGTTTTTTTAGTTTTGGTATATGATTGATGAAATAATGATGAATAACAACACCCCATGATCCGAAAATTTACTTTTACCGTTCTTTTACTTTTTATATCGTGCTCAAAGCAAGAAAAAAGCACCACCCTATTTGAGGAACTAAATCCAAATGATACTGGAGTTTTTTTTCAAAATGAAATTACGGAAGGCCCTAATACCAATGTACTGATGTATGAATATTTTTACAACGGAGCAGGAATCGCACTGGCAGACTTCAACGGAGATAAAAAACTGGATCTATACATGACCTCCAATATGGGAGAAAATAAAATGTATTTAAACAAAGGGGGGTTTGAATTTGAAGACATTACCTCAATTTCTCAGACACAGGGAAGAAAAGGCCCTTGGAAAACTGGAGTAACCGCCGTTGACATCAACGGTGACCAACGAATGGATCTTTATGTCTGTTACTCAGGAGCTGTAAAAGAAGCGAGCCGAAAAAATCAACTTTTTCTAAATATGGGCAATAATGAAGATGGTAAACCTCTATTTACAGAAACTGCGGCTCTTTTTGGATTAGATAGCCCGGGATATAGTAATCAAGGGCATTTTTTTGACTACGATAAAGACGGGGATTTGGATATGATCTTACTTAACCACAATCCTAAATCGTTGCCTGTATTAAGCGTAGCCAAAACCAAAGTACTCTTAAAAAATGACGACCCCATGACCGGTTTGAGAATCTATGAACAACGCGATCGTTATTTTTACGATGTTACATCAGCTACTAACATTAATGGATCTAGTCTCTCTTATGGATTGGGACTCGCTCTTTCCGATTTTAATAACGACGGTTGGATTGACTTCTATGTGAGCAATGACTACACCATACCCGACTACCTCTACATCAATAATCAAAAAGGAGGCTTTGAAAATGTACTCAAAAGTAGCATGCCGCATACCAGTCACTTTTCAATGGGTAACGATACGGGGGATATCAACAACGACGGATTGATGGATTTGATGACACTCGATATGCTCCCCGAAGACAACAAACGTCAAAAATTACTGAAAGCACCCGATAATTACAACCTATTTGATCTTAATCTTAAAAGTGGTTTTCACTATCAATATATGAGGAACATGCTTCAAAAAAATAACGGAGACGGTACTTTTAGTGAAATTGGTCAAATGATGGGTGTTTCCAATACGGATTGGAGTTGGTCTGCTCTTTTTGCGGATTACGACAATGATGGATGGCAAGATTTGTTTGTCAGCAACGGGTACAAAAGAGATTATACCAATCGAGATTTTCTAAATTATATGGAAGACTTTATTGGAACCAAAAATGCAAACCTAACCCGAGAAGATGTTTTAGAAATTATTAATAACATGCCCGCATCCAATGTGTCCAATTACATTTATGCCAATCGAGCTGGAGAACGTTTTGTAGATCAAACCGAAGCTTGGGGACTCAAATCGTTTAAAAATAGCAATGGTGCTGCTTATGGAGATCTTGACAACGATGGAGACTTAGATTTAGTGGTAAACAATATCAATCTTCCACTCAGCATCTATAAAAACAATTCCCAAGATCAAAAAAACCATCTTCAAATTGAACTCCTTGGAGACAAAGCGAACCGCTTAGCCATCGGATCCAAAGTAAAAATCTATATCCAAGAATCTTTCCAAACCAAAGAACAGTTTACATCCAGAGGATATCTTTCTTCTGTAAGTCCCATCTTAAACTTTGGTTTAGGTAATGCCCAAATCATCGATTCGCTCGTTGTCCAGT
>JAYNHN010000066.1:0-1861 GCA_038108035.1 Flavobacteriaceae bacterium | reverse complement strand
GCCTAACGGAAGGATTTCAAAAAAAACCTCTCTTTCTGCTAACCAACGTTTGACCTTTGACATAAAGGATTCGAAGTTTGTTCAAAACAAAAATATATCCACTAAAGTGTGGTTTAAGAAAAAAAAGAACCCCATTGAATTTTCCCATTCTATAAAAAACATATTGGATTTTGATCGTCAAAAATTACTGCATTTTCAGCCTTCCTTTTCGGGTCCTCCAATGATCAAAGGGGATTTTAATCAGGATGGTAAAGAAGACATTGTTCTAGGGGGCGGTAAAGATCAACCGACTCAAATATGGATTCAAGATCAACAAGGCGGATTTACACTTAAAAAAAATTCTGTTTTTGATCTGGACAAAAGTGCGGTAGACACTTCCATTTCTGCGATCGATGTAGATCGCGATGGTGATCTGGATTTAATGGTTGCCCACGGAGGATATCATCAATTGAATCCCAAAGCCAATGAGCTTTCAGATCGTTTGTACATTAATAACGGAACGGGTACGTTTTCAAAATCCGACATTCATTTTAACAGGGAGGCGAGTTCAACTACAGCCGTTCACGATTTTAACTCAGATGGCTATCCCGATCTTTTTGTAGGGGGTGGAATTGTTCCCGGTCGCTATCCTGAGCATTACCCCAATAAATTATGGATCAACAATCAAAAAGGAGGATTTGAGTTCGATACGATCCAAAGTTCCCTTATAAACGATCACGAGGGAATCGTTCGTGACGCGCTTTGGGAAGATCTCAATCAAGATGGCTTAAAAGATTTGATTTTAGTTGGAGAATGGATGCCAGTAACCGTTTTTATTGCTTCAAAAGAAGGATTGATAAAAAAACCCAACTTCTTTGTGGATCTAAAATTAAAAGAGGGATGGTGGAATCGAATTTGTTCTACGGATTTAAACAAGGATGGAAAACCGGATTTTATTTTAGGGAATGAAGGTCTAAACAATTCCTTCAAAGCAAGTGCAAAAACACCGGTAGAGTTGTATTTTGGTGATTACGACCAAAACGGATCCGTGGATCCTATTTTTTCGTATTATATTGGAAATAAATCCTATCCTCTAGCGACCCGTGATGAACTGCTCTCTCAAATGGTGTCATTAAAATCCAACTATCCTTCTTATCAGTCTTTTTCTGAAGCTACAACTGCTTCATTGCTATCCAATTTTTCTGATCTAGGCATCCAAAAATGGAAAGCCATAACCCACGAATCTGTTATTTTATTGAGTCAAGAAACTGGCTATTCGATCCAGTTACTCCCTCAGATTGTTCAACAAAGTCCACTCACTGCTATTCTTCCTTTTGATATCAATCAAGATGGCAATCAGGATTTACTACTTGCCGGAAATAGGAATAAAATGGCTTTAAAAATTGGTCAACAAGATGCCAATTTTGGAATGATTCTAATGGGGGATGGATCGGGAAATTTTCATCCTGTAAATCCAAGAGAAACAGGGCTTAAATTAATAGGAGATATCAGTGAAATACTAGCCATTGGATCTGACTTTTATTTTGGGAGATGCAATCAAGACCTTTTAACTTTCCAAATCAAGAATAATGAATAAAATAAATTGGATTAGAATTTTTCATCTAATGGGGTTTATTGGGTTTTCAACACTCTATGTTCAATGTACCGATATTCCCTCAGAAATTCCTGACCATGAAGTAGCCGCCAAATGGGCAGACATGACCCTATTTGTTACCCAACACACACCAGCCAACTCCCCTACTTTTGCTTCTCGCTGTCTGGGTTATTTGGGTCTCGCACAATACGAATCTGTGGTTCACGGGTACCGAGAATACCAAAGCTTGGCCGGACAACTCAACGGTTTGAATGAACTCCCCCTTCC
>JAYNHN010000065.1:0-11370 GCA_038108035.1 Flavobacteriaceae bacterium | reverse complement strand
TTGCCATGCTGGCTTGGAACGAAACTCCCACGGTTGTGGAGGTTGTTGCATTTGTTCGGTATCCATACTTTCATCGATCATACCTGAAATTTTGACATACCCTCCTAATGGCAACCAACCAATACCATAGGTTGTTTCACCAATTTTTTTCTTGAATAGAGCAAACTTAACATCAAAAAACAAAAAGAATTTTTCTACTCGCGTTTTAAAAATTCGGGCTGGAATAAAATGACCTAATTCATGGAGTATGATTAATAAGGACAAACTCATTAACAGTTGAATGGCTTTTACAACAAATGGACTCATAGTATCTTTTTAGCTCACGCAAAAGTAGTACAATGGGTCACATTATAAAAATCCATATCCATATTTAAGATTCTTTTTAGTGCTCTCAATGTTTTATCCTTTTTAAAACTTATAAATTTGTAATTAAAATGGATAGCAGTGCGAAAGTTTTACAAAAAATATAGGACTTATATATGGATTCTGATCGGGACCTCATCACTTATTTTGGGCTTATTTTACAGTGCATTAAAACCACAAAAGAGACTCCCCATCTACCAGCCGGCCATGGTCAATTATGAATTGGTTGATAGCACCCTTCAACATGTCAAAAAATACCATACCATTGCTCCCTTTTCATTGATCAATCAAAACGGAAAAACCATAACTCAAGAGGACTACCAAGGCAAAATTTACATTGCGGATTTCTTTTTTACAACCTGCCCCACCATTTGTCCGAAAATGACTGCCCACATGGGAGAAATTCAAAGTCGAATCCTGAATGATCCCAAAATCAAACTTCTATCCTTTAGTGTAACTCCCAAAATCGATTCGGTTGCCCAACTAAAACGTTATGCACTAGAAAAAGGAGTTAACGATCAAAAATGGAATCTGGTAACAGGTGATAAAAAGAAAATATACACACTCGCTAGAAAATCTTACCTCGCTGTCAAAAATGACGGTGATGGCGGTCCTTACGATATGATCCATACCGAAAATTTTGTCTTGGTGGATCCTGAAAAACGCATCCGTGGCTTTTATGATGGTACCGATGATTCAGCGATGGAAGAATTAATCAAAGATCTTCAGATTTTAAAAGAGGAGTACTTTAACTGATATTTTTGTTCAGTTCTTACTTTTCAAGTGAGTAATTTCCCTATTTTTGTTTTTTTAAAATGATTCTAAATAATGATTGCACTGGATCAATTACTTAAAGGGCAAGAAGCACAAATCAAACATTTTGAAACGGACAAACTCCCGTTAAAACTTATTGAGATGGGCTGTCTACCGGGCAATTCCGTTTCCCTGATTCAAAAAGCCCCCTTTAGCGATCCTTTGTACTTGAAAATTGATGGATCCCATCTAGCAATTCGTAAAGAAACGGCGCAACACATTTACGTCCAGCTTAAAGAATAGTATGAGTAAATCATTCAACGTTGCTTTACTGGGGAATCCCAACACGGGAAAAACATCTGTTTTTAATCTGTTAACAGGACTCAATCAAAAAGTTGGGAACTACCCTGGTATTACAGTTGAAAAAAAAGAAGGCAACTGCAAACTCGATCGCACCACCAAAGCACACATTATTGACTTGCCGGGAACCTACAGTCTTAATGCTTCCTCTATGGATGAAAGTGTGGTTATTGAATTGCTTCTTAATAAAAACAGTAAAGATTTTCCCGATGTGGCCGTAGTAGTCACCGATGTTGAAAATTTAAAGCGCAACTTGCTTTTGTTCACTCAAGTCAAAGATTTGGAAATCCCTACCTTACTAGTCATCAACATGTCTGACCAGATGAAACGGAAAGGAATTAGTCTGGATATCGCTTTGATGGAAGAACGCTTGGATACCAAGATCGTATTGATCAGTGCACGAGACAATCAAGGGCTTGATAAATTGAAAAAGCAAATCATCAATTACCGTCAACTTTCAGTCAAGCCCCTACTGAAATTGACATCAATAGACGAAGAGTATTTTCTAAATCTTGAAAAAACATTCCCACAACAATCGCTTTACAAACTTTGGTTGGTGATTACTCAAGATGTTAATTTTAGTAAAATTGATCGAAAAAGAGTCTCGGATGCAACTGATTTTAAAACCCAATCTGAATCGGAACTTAAACGTCTGCAACAACGCGAAACCGTCAAGCGATATCAAATCATTAATCAGACTTTAAAAAAGGCATTGATTGTGGATCGAGAAGCAGCTTCTGACTTTAGAAGTAGATTGGATCGCATTTTGATCCATAAATTTTGGGGATACTTGATCTTTTTTGTGATCCTAATGGGAATTTTTCAGTCCATTTTTGACTGGAGTAGTGTACCCCAAGACTTTATAGATAGCACTTTTGCATCTTTGAGTGAAGCGGCTAAAAGGGAACTTCCCTCAGGAGTTTTTACCAATCTCCTTGCTGAGGGAATCATTCCTGGTTTAGGAGGAATTGTCATTTTCATTCCCCAAATTGCCTTCTTGTTTTTGTTTATTTCAATTCTGGAAGAAACAGGCTACATGAGTCGGGTTGTGTTTTTAATGGACAAAGGACTGCGACGTTTTGGATTGAGTGGTAAAAGCGTCATTCCATTGATTTCAGGAACAGCCTGTGCAATCCCCGCCGTAATGGCTACTCGAAATATTGAAAGTTGGAAAGAACGACTGATTACTATATTGGTTACTCCCTTTACAACCTGCTCAGCCCGATTGCCCGTTTATGCAATTTTAATCGCTTTAGTCATTCCGGAAGGCTATTTTCTAGGGATGAATTATCAAGGTCTTATGTTGATGGGACTTTATTTAATTGGGTTTTTGATGGCACTTATTTCAGCTTGGATTCTCAGTAAAACTTTAAAAATTCAAACCAAAAGTTATTTCGTAGTGGAAATGCCGAATTACAAATTACCGCTCTTTAAAAATGTAGGAATTACAGTATGGGAAAAAACCCGATCTTTTGTCACCGAGGCTGGAAAAATAATTTTAGCCATATCGGTACTACTTTGGATTCTGGCTTCTTACGGTCCTGGGGATGATTTTTCAAATGCGGATCAAATTGTCAAAAGTGAATATCCTCAAATCCAGGACGAAAGTCTAGAACATAAAATTAACGCCTATAAACTCGAGCATTCTTTTATTGGAATTTTGGGAAAATCTATCGAACCCATCATTACCCCTTTGGGCTATGATTGGAAGATTGGAATCGCACTGATCAGTTCTTTTGCCGCACGGGAGGTGTTTGTAGGTACCCTGGCAACCATTTATAGTGTGGAAAGCGATGCAGAAGAAACCATAAAAAACAGAATGGCTTCTGAAATTCGACCCGACGGCAGTCCACTTTTTAACTTAGCCAGTGGAATTTCTTTGATGCTTTTTTATGCTTTTGCTATGCAGTGCATGAGCACCCTTGCCATCGTAAAAAAAGAAACCAATTCCTGGCAATGGCCAATGGTTCAGCTAGTCGGAATGTCGCTTTTGGCTTATGTAGTAGCCTTTTTAACCTATCAAATCTTAGCCTAAATGGATCTACTTCAAACTTTTTTGGTTGTAATTTCTGGTTTGGTTGCAGTGGGATATATCTTAAGAAAATGGATTTTTAAAAGAAAAACCCATCCAAGTTCGAATTGTGATTCAAATTGTGGCTGTCACTAATTAAGGAATGCATTTTAGATGCTTTCTTTTAATTTGATGCCAACATTTATCCAAAAAAATATATCTTAGGGGAACAAATTGAAAACAAACTTAAGATGACAAACAGTAATAGACTATTCTACGGTAGTTGCTTTGCCCTAATCACAACTGCTTTCTCCTTCAGTATACATGCTGGAATTATTGATCAACTCGGAAAATCATTTGATTTAACCACGATTCAGTTGGGTTTTATCGGATCAATGTGGTTTTTAGGATTCCCTATTTCCATGATTTTAGGAGGATTATTTTATCATACCATTGGGCCCAAAAAAATTATGCAATTTGCATTTGTTACCCATACTCTGGGAATCGTATTGACTATTTTTGCGGGAGGTTATTCCGGTCTTTTGATTTCAACTTTATTAATTGGAATTGGAAATGGTTGTACCGAAGCGGCATGTAATCCTATGATTGCGGATGCCTATGAAGGAAAGCAAATGAATACTTTACTCAATAGATTCCATATGTGGTTTCCGGGTGGGATAGTTTTAGGGAGTCTAATCTCCTTTTTGATGACCGACTTAAACCTAGGCTGGCAGGCACAGATTTGGATTATTATGGTTCCTACTTTGATTTATGCTTATCTTTTTATGGGACAGCAGTTTCCGAAACCTAAAGTAGCTGCTGCCAAATCGGTAGCGGAAAATTTAAAGTCAATGGCATCCCCCTTGTATATTTTTATTTTGGTCTGTATGGCTTTGACGGCTATTTCAGAATTTGGTCCCGAAAAATGGATTAAACTCATCTTAGAAAATAGTGGTGCTCAACCCATGGTGATTTTAGCATTAATCACCGGTTTGATGGCGGTTGGTCGTTATTTTGGTGGAGCTATAGTGCATAAATGGGATCAGACAGGAGTCCTTTTAGGTTCCTCGGTCTTGGCAACAATTGGTATTTTCTTGTTTAGTACCCAAACCGGGGGTATGGTTTACGTTGCTGCGATTTTCTTTGCACTTGGGATTTGTTATTTCTGGCCCAATATGATTGGTTTTGTCGCAGAGAAGATACCAGCTAGTGGTGCACTGGGAATGTCTATAGTGGGGGGAATGGGAATGTTTTCTTCTTCTATTTTCCAACCGATTATAGGATCTTGGATCAGTAGTTCAAGAGAAGTACAAAGTGACTTGGGGCTTACAGGGAGTGCTCTCGAGTTGGCAGCAGGACAACAAACCCTGACCTATATGATTTCGTTTCCGGGAATTTTAATTGTTTTGTTTGCCATTCTCTATTTTTGGCAGAAAGGAAGCAATAAAACGGAAGCAGTTTAATTTACAATACCACAAAAAAGCCACCAATTGGTGGCTTTTTTTATGCATTCATAAGACTTTCAATTTCTTCGATTTCGATGGGAATGGATGCCATCAAATTGATAGGTTCTCCTTTTTCTTGCACTACGACATCGTCCTCCAAACGAATGCCAAAGCCTTCCTCAGGGATGTAAATTCCGGGCTCTACAGTAAAAACCATATTGGGTTCCATCGGAAGATGAAGCAGGCCGTAATCATGGGTGTCCAGTCCCATATGGTGGGATGTCCCGTGCATAAAGTACTTTTTGTATGCAGGTTTTTCCAAGGTTTCATTTTGAACATCTGCCCGATCCAATAAACCCAGCTGTAGCAATTCGGCGGTCATCAATTTCCCAACTTCTACATGGTATTCTTTCCAAATCGTTCCGGGAACCAAAAGTTGGGTTGCCTCTTTTTTAACATTTAAAACGGCATTGTAGACGGCTTTTTGACGATCCGTAAAACGTCCGGATATGGGAACGGTTCGGGTCAAATCACTGGAGTAATTTCCATATTCTGCGGCTACATCCATCAAAATTAAATCTCCAGCTTTGCATTGTTTGTTGTTTTCGGTGTAGTGTAAAACGTTGGCATTGTTTCCCGATGCAATAATAGGGCTATAGGCAAACCCTTTGGAACGGTTACGTATAAATTCGTGAACCCATTCGGCTTCAATTTCATATTCCCAAACCTCGGGTTTGATAAAGGACAACACTCGTCGAAATCCTTTTTCTGTTATATTACAAGCAGTTTGGATTTGGGCGATTTCTTCTTCACACTTTACGGAGCGCAATTTTTGCAATATGGGATTGCTTTTTGCAACCTGATGAGCAGGATACTTTTTTTGACACCATGCTATAAAACGATCCTCGCGAGTTTGTGTTTCTACCGCTTGGCGATAATGTTCGTTGGTATTGAAGTAAAAATAGTCACACTGTGTTGTTAATTCTTGAAAAACACGTTCAAAGTCATCCAGCCAATAGACCGTTTCTATACCGCTTCGTTCAGTGGCTTGTCTTTTGTTTAGTTTTGCTCCTTCCCAAACCGCAATATGGTCATTGGTTTCCCGCAGAAAAAGAATTTCTTTGTGTTTTTCTTCTACGGCATCGGGAAATAAAACCAAAATACTTTCTTCTTGATCAATTCCGGATAAATAAAAAATATCCCGGTGTTGTTCAAAAGGGAGTGTACTGTCAGCACCAATGGGGTAGATGTCGTTGGAGTTAAATACAGCCAAGCTGTATTTTTTCATTGAAGAAGAAAAACGCGCTCGGTTCTTATGATAAACGGAAGCACTTAGGGGTTGATAACGCATGATCTGTTTTGGAACGAAGATACAAGATTTTCGTATTTGAAAAATTATCGTCTCTTCGAAATTCAAATCCTTATCTGTTTAATTATTTTTGAATGATGTACTTTATAGACCCCGAATGATTAAACAGAATTTTAAAAACTGTTCAACGGCTGACAGATCACTTTCGAAAAAAGACCAAAAGGGTTTGTGGCTTGGAGTTTATGCCTTAATTTTGTTACACAAATTGAATTTTTATGACTTTAACTGATTCTTCGATTGGACGTAAAGTTGCCATGGCACTTTCAGGTCTTTTTTTGATCCTCTTTTTGACACAACATTTCGCCATAAATTTCACTTCTATTTTTAGTGAGTCCCTCTTTAACGAGATTTCACATTTTATGGGGAACAATCCATTGGTTCAATTTGTATTACAACCCATTTTGATTTTGGGAGTACTCTTCCATTTCATCATGGGATTTGTATTGGAATTGCAAAATTCAAAGTCTAGAGTAACCAAATATGCCAAGTACAAAGGAAGTGCAAATGCTCCTTGGGTTTCAAGAAATATGATCCTTTCGGGAATTGTGATTCTTTCTTTTTTGGGACTCCACTTTTACGACTTTTGGGTTCCGGAGATGAGTTATAAATATGTTGAAGGACTTCCACTAGATGCCGAGCGCTATTTTGGAGAAATGGTTCATAAATTTGAAAGCCCATTACGTGTGGGTATTTATGCAGCCTCTTTTATTTTCTTGGCGTTACATTTGTATCACGGATTTGCTTCCTCTTTTCAATCGGTAGGATTGAATAACAAATATTCGAGTTCTATAAAATCATTTGCGATTGGATTTTCTATCATTGTCCCCGTAGGATTTGTTTTTATAGCATTGTTTCATCATTTAACTGCTTTTTAATATGGCCACATTAGAATCTAAAATACCTCAGGGACCCCTATCACAAAAGTGGACCAACCACAAAAGCAGGATCAATTTAGTTAGCCCAGCAAACAAAAGACTCATTGATGTGATTGTTGTGGGTACAGGACTCGCTGGAGCTTCTGCATCAGCCACCCTTGCGGAGTTGGGCTACAACGTCAAAACCTTTTGTTTTCAGGATTCTCCCAGAAGAGCGCATTCCATTGCAGCGCAAGGTGGAATCAATGCGGCTAAAAATTATCAGGGAGATGGGGATTCTACCTATCGACTTTTTTACGATACAATAAAAGGGGGAGATTACCGATCCAGAGAAGCCAATGTGCATCGTTTGGCAGAAGTGTCTACCAATATTATTGACCAGTGCGTAGCTCAGGGTGTACCATTTGCCAGGGATTATGGCGGATTGTTGGACAACCGTTCTTTTGGTGGAGTATTGGTTTCCAGAACTTTTTATGCCAAAGGACAAACAGGACAGCAATTGTTGTTGGGAGCATATTCCGCAATGAACCGTCAGATCGGACGAGGAAAAATCAAAATGTATAACCGTCACGAGATGATGGATCTTGTATTAGTTGATGGCAAAGCACGTGGGATTATAGCACGTAACTTGGTCGATGGGAAGTTGGAACGACACAGTGCCCATGCCGTGGTGATTGCTTCGGGAGGTTACGGAAATGTCTTTTTTCTCTCTACCAACGCCATGGGGAGCAATGTATCAGCTTCCTGGAAAATACATAAAAAAGGGGCACATTTTGCCAATCCGTGTTTTACACAAATTCACCCTACTTGTATCCCGGTGTCGGGTGAACATCAGTCTAAATTGACCTTGATGTCCGAATCGTTAAGGAACGATGGGAGAATATGGGTACCCAAAAAATTAGAGGATGTAAAAGCCATACGAGAAGGTAAACTCAAACCGACTCAAATTGCGGAAGAAGATCGAGATTACTACTTGGAAAGACGCTACCCCGCTTTTGGAAATCTAGTGCCACGTGATGTGGCTTCTCGTGCAGCCAAAGAACGTTGTGATGAAGGTTATGGAGTCAATAAAACAGGAGAAGCTGTTTATTTGGATTTTGCCTCCGCAATCATTCGTTATGGTAAAGAACAAGCCCATGTCAAAGGATTGAATGAAAATGATGCCGCTTTGGTCAAAAAGCTTGGACAAGAAGTCGTGCGCTCCAAATACGGAAACTTGTTTCAGATGTATGAAAAAATTGTAGATCAAAACCCCTACGAAACACCTATGATGATCTATCCAGCGGTTCATTATACCATGGGAGGTGTATGGGTGGACTACAATTTGATGACTTCCATACCGGGATGTTATGCTATCGGGGAAGCAAATTTTTCTGATCACGGTGCCAACCGATTGGGTGCTTCGGCTCTAATGCAAGGATTGGCAGACGGATATTTTGTTCTTCCTTACACCATCGGAGATTACTTGGCAGATGACATCCGAACAGGTCCCATTACTACCGATTTGCCCGAATTTGAGAAGGCAGAGGCTGGTGTGAAAGCGCAATTGGAAAACTTTATCAATAATAAGGGAACTCATTCCGTAGATTATTATCACCGTAAGTTGGGTAAAATCATGTGGAATAAATGTGGTATGTCCCGAAATGCGAAAGGACTTAAAGCAGCAATCAAAGAAATCAAGGAACTTAGAGAAGATTTTTATAAAAATGTGAATGTCCCCGGTACTAGCTCCGAGTTTAATGAACAATTGGCTAAAGCCAGTCGAGTTGCGGATTTCTTGGAATTGGGCGAGTTGTTTGCGAAAGATGCCCTCGAACGTACCGAATCCTGTGGGGGTCATTTTAGAGAAGAATCTCAAACACCGGAAGGAGAAGCAATGCGAGACGATGAGAATTTTACTTTTGTCTCAGCATGGGAATACAAAGGAGAGCCGTCTAAAGCAAAATTGCATAAGGAGGCTTTAAACTATGAAGAAATTGAAGTAAAAACCCGATCGTATAAATAATAATTGGGAATAAATTATAAGTAATGAATTTGACATTAAAAGTATGGCGTCAGCCAAATACAGAATCAAAAGGTAAAATGGAAACGTATCCCATTGAAGAAGTTTCTCCGGATATGTCTTTTTTAGAGATGATGGACGTTCTCAATGAACAATTGATGGCAAAAGGAATTGATCCAATCGCTTTTGACCACGATTGCCGTGAAGGGATTTGCGGAATGTGTTCTATGTTTATTAACGGTGAGGCTCACGGTCCGGATCGTTTGGTTACGACTTGCCAATTGCATATGCGAAAATTTAACGATGGCGATACTATCACAATTGAACCTTTTCGTGCTAAAGCCTTCCCGGTAATCAAAGATTTAACCGTCGATCGATCGGCTTTTGATCGAGTGCAGCAAGCAGGAGGGTTTGTTAGTGTCAATACTTCCGGAAATACCCAAGACGCCAACGCCATCCCGATCGATAAGCACGATGCGGATAAGGCCTTTGATGCAGCTACCTGTATCGGATGTGGAGCCTGTGTAGCGACTTGTAAAAATGCATCGGCTATGTTGTTTGTTTCTGCCAAAGTATCTCAATATGCATTACTACCTCAAGGGAAAGTGGAGGCTACCGATCGCGTTTTAAACATGGTCAAACAAATGGACGAAGAAGGTTTCGGAAACTGTACCAATACAGGTGCGTGTGAAGTGGAATGCCCCAAAGGGATTTCCCTGGAAAACATCGCTCGTATGAACCGGGAATACCTTTTTGCCAGTCTAAAAGGGTAGGTGGTTCAATTACTTCTTATTGAAATGATCCATAAGTTACGTTCATTGCTCTTTTCTTGTTTTTTTATTTTTTCTCTTACGAATCCTTGAGATTTATACAGTTTAATTGCTTTTTTTATCTGAATAAATATCAAGCCAGATTTTTTTTGTTTTATAATTTTTTAAACAGATTTTCTTAATCAATTTTATTGAATCTGATCCATAACCAAGACCTTTTTCTGAAATTACGATTCTCCTGAATTCAATGGCTTCCCTCTTTTTATTATCTAGAACTAAAATTATATGCCCTACGAGTTTATTATTTGCTCTCTTAAATATAGAAAAATGGCCTCCACTTTTTAATAGTTCTAAGTGTTGGGTTCTACTATATTGTTGAATAAATTCAGAATTTCTCTTTTCAAAAACCATTATCTTATTAAGGTCTTTAGGGTCCGTTTTTTTAATTGTTATTTTTTGAGTTTGTTCCATTTTCTATAACGGTTTGAATAAACTGTGTTTTAATGAAGTTTAGGTTTTGTTGTCCCTTTTTTATATTGAAATTTCATCAAAGTTCATTTTTAATTAAGTGCATATACTTTTTGATTTCGTTTTTAACTTTAGGAAATAATATCAATAGTCCAATCATGTTTGGAAAAACCAAAGCCAAAATCATAGCATCAGAAAATTTAATTACTGCGTCCAGAGAAGCAGCAGCTCCAACAACAACAAACAATAGGAACAGAAATTTATAAATAAAATCGGCCATTTTACCTCTACCAAAAAGGAATTTCCATGATTGTAAGCCATAATAAGACCATGAAATCATAGTTGAAAATGCGAAAAGAACAATAGCTAGAGTTAAAATATAACGAAAACCAGGTAGAACAGAATCGTAAGCCATAGACGTTAAGTCGACACCTCCTATATATATATTATAATCATTCAGTAAAACAGTACTGCCAACAGCATTTCCATAATCAAATGCACTAGTATCCATGTTAAAAAAAATGATTACTAAAGCTGTCATTGTGCAAATAACTACAGTGTCAATAAAAGGCTCTAATAATGCGACTATACCTTCACTTGCAGAATATTTTGTTTTCACGGCTGAATGAGCTATTGCAGCAGATCCAGCACCTGCCTCATTGGAGAATGCAGCTCTTTGAAATCCTACGATAATGACACCAGCAAAACCACCCAAACTAGCTTTGGGAGAAAAAGCTCCGCCAAATATAAGAGCAAAGGCATCTCCAATATATTCAATATTGGCAAAAATAATAGTTAGTGAGGCAAGCACATAGATCCCTGCCATTAATGGAACTATTTTTTCTGTTACGCTGGCAATTTTTTTAATCCCACCAATAATTACTATTCCGACTAAAATCGCCAAAACTATTCCAATGATTATTTGGACCCCGAAAAGAGGTCTATCGCAAATGA
>JAYNHN010000064.1:4903-11478 GCA_038108035.1 Flavobacteriaceae bacterium | reverse complement strand
TTCCAATGGAAACCAAAGCAGCTCCGGAGTCTATGCCTTTAGAACCAATTAAAAGCCTAAGAATTGATTCTTAGGCTTTTATAAAATTCCTTAAATGGATTATTTACCAAATTCGAACGCGATCTTCAGGGACTAGATAGTGGGCATCACCTTCTTTGATATCAAAGGTATCATAGAACGCATCTACATTGAGTAAGGGTTGAATAGCTCTTACTCTTCCGGGAGAATGAGGATCCGTTTTGATTTGTGTTCTTAATGCTTCATCGCGAATCTTGGTTCTCCAAGCGGTAGTCCAAGACATAAAAAAACGTTCTTCGGGAGTAAATCCGTCAATGGTTCCAGGTTTTCCGTTTTCTTCAAAGAATAATTGCAAACCATCATAGGCTCCCAAAACACCACCAAGGTCTCCGATGTTTTCTCCAAGTGTAAACTTCCCGTTGATGTAGACACTGTCTAAAACTTCGATCGCATCGTATTGTTCGGCAAGAGCGTTTCCACGTGAAGTAAAGGCTTCCAAATCCTCCGGTGTCCACCAGTTTTTAAGATTTCCATTGGCATCAAATCGAGACCCACTATCGTCGAAAGCATGAGAGATTTCGTGACCAATAATGGCTCCAATTCCACCAAAATTAACTGCTTCGTCTGCCGTATAATTGTAAAATGGAGGTTGTAAAATTGCTGCGGGAAACACAATTTCATTGTTAAGTGGATTGAAATAAGCGTTGACCGTTTGAGGAGACATACCCCATTCCGATTTGTCTACCGGTTCTCCAATTTCTGCATAATTTTTGTCCCGAGCCCATTTACTGACAGCTGTCATGTTCTCGAAGTATGATTGATCGGCAGAAACCTCCATGTCACTGTAATCCTCCCATTGATCTGGATAGGCAATTTTAACGGTAAATTTGTCCAGTTTTTCAATGGCTTTTCTTTTGGTTTCCTCTCCCATCCAATCCAGTTTTTGAATTCGATTTTTGTAAGCACGAATGACATAATCAATCATTTTTTCAGCTTTCAGCTTTGCTTCAGGCGGAAATTTAGCATCAACATACAGTTTACCGACTGCTTCTCCAACCGTACCATTAACTGTGGATAAGGCTCTTTCGTCTGCAGGGCGTTGTTTTTTGGCACCTCTTAAATATTTACTGTAGAATTCCCAATTGGCCTGTTCGATGGAAGTGGTTAACTTACTTGCAGCACTATTGAAGGTATCCCATATCAGTAAAGTTTTTAAATCCTCAAGTGGAGTTGTTTTTAAAAAATTATCCAAAGCCGATGCATATCGAATTTCAGTAATTAACAAAGTGTCAAAAGGTTTTGTAATACCCAGATCAGTGATCATTTTTTTGAGATCGATTGAGCTTAAAAGTACATCAGCTTCTTCAACGGATCTCGGATTGTTGTAATTCCGAGCATCTCGTCGTTCAATTTTAGTCAGCCTAGGTTCAGCAAGGAGGGTTTCCATTTCAAGAATTCTATCGGAAGCTGTTCGAGCATCTTCTTCGGAGTAATTAATGATTTGGAGCATTCGAACTATATGCTTTTTGTATTCTTCTCGAATCTCTTTGGATTTACTATCTTCATCTAAATAATACTCCCTATTGGGGAGTCCAAGACCGTTGGATCCCATGTATACGGCGTTCATGGAGCTGTTATTCAAATCTCCTTGAACCCCTAAGCTAAAAAAAGGAGAAGAGATAGTGGGATCTTTAGCCAATAAGGTCTGCATTTCTTCAAGAGATTCCATGGATTGAATGGCTTGAAGTGCTCCTTGAATGGGAGTTAGACCAATTTCATTTCTGGAAACTGTATCCAATTTGGTATCAAAAATTGCCAATGCTTTGGCTTGATCCGTTTCCTTGGAATAGATTTTGTTTTTTTTGGCTTTATCCAAGATACTTAAAACATCCGCATCCGTACTTTTTCTCAATACAGAAAAACCACCCCAACGAGTTCTATCATCAGGTATTTCTGTCGTTTTCATCCAGTTACCGTTTACATAATTGTAAAAATCATTTTTCGGGCTTACAGAGGGGTCCATGTTTTCCAGAACAATTCCTGGAATTACAGCTTTTTTTTGTTCGCAAGCTATTACACATACTAAAGCAAATAGAACAAGAACTAAATTTTTCATGATTTTGAGTTTAGTTATTAATTGTTTTGTAAGCAAAATTAATCATTTGATTCTATATCATTAAAATACTTGATTTCAAACACTTTATAAAAAAAAAGTACTTAGGATGGGATATTCAATTTCTTTAAAATCTTCAATTACAAAATCGGCTTGGTCGTAGTCTTGATTTTTAGAATGCGCACTTTTATACCCAACACAAAAAATACCAGCCGATTGAGCCGCCTTCATTCCGTTGGTAGAGTCCTCAATAACCATACATTCTTCGTTTGAAAAACCAGAAATTTTTGCAGCATTGATAAAAATCTCAGGATGGGGTTTGGAGGCCTTTAAGTCGGCACCACTAAGTTTAGCAGCAAAATATTCGTTTAAATCAAAGCGATTAAAAATAAACTCAATGTTGGGCATGGAAGCAGAGGAAGCTAGGATTAATTTCAATCCCAACTGGTGGTAGTGTTTAATAAGATCCAAAACACCTTCAATTAATTCGAAGTTTGGATCGTTATTAAATAAATCATAGAAGTGTTTTCTCTTTAATGCTACCAGTGTCTCTGGACTTTTACTTAATTCGAATTTTTCGCAAAGCTCTTTGCAAATGGGTAGTGTAGCCATTCCAGTATACGTTTCATAAAGAGTGGGAGCAACCGAAATTCCCAATTCTTCAAACATTTTATAGAATGCTTTTCGGTGGAGGGGTTCACTATCAATAATTACTCCATCCATATCAAAAATAACACACTTTAGCATATCGGGTCTGTTTTTTGCGAATATAAACGATTCTATTTAATTCTGGGAAGAAGAAAGACAATCAATAGACAATACTGTCCGATGCAAGATTTTGAAGTTGATAATGCCCAAAATCAAAACGTTTTAAAACCTCTTTGGGTAAACGAATTTCTGATAAAAGGTCTCGGTTGGGTTGAAATAAATAAACTTTTTCCAAATGTGAAAATTCAATTAAATTTTCAATAAATTCTCTTCTCAACGAAGTATTTGTTAGGTGCAATTGTTTTAAATAAGATAAGTTTTCTAATGCCTGAATTCCTTTCCCAGTGATGGAGGTAAAATCCAATTTAAGTTGGGTTAAATGGGTAAAGGTACTCAGGTTTTTAAAAATAGAATCGCTTACGGCACTATGGCTTAAATTCAATTCTACGATGTGTTCTTTTAATTCGTTTAGGAGTGCTATATCTGCATCGTTAAAACCTGGATAATTAATCGTGTTAACGCTTAATATATTGGCAGATTCATAAACGGGCCTCACCAAAACTCCTTTTTGCTTTAGTAACTCGATCGCTTTTTTGTTAGGGATAGCGAGCGTTACATCAGGGTAAACATTTGTATTGGGTTTACTTAAGAAAGGCGTGATCCATTCTACTTTTAAGTTTAATGAACCGATCGGGGTCTCCTCAGGACTGCCCAAAGCCAACCATTGTGAGAGCATTTTAATTTCAGCTTTTGACAACTGTTCTCTGGATTTTGGCGGCATGTGTTTTTTTTCATTTAGAGGAAGGTGGATACGCTTGAACAATTCACTTTTGTTTGGAAATTCCACGTTTAAAATCGAACCGTTTTTACCACCCCTTTTTAATGCAGTCAAGGTGTGCATTTGTAAGCCTCCTTTAGACTTTTTGGGATTGTGGCATTGAATGCATTTACTTTCTAAAATAGGATGAATCAAATAAGGATAAATAGGCTTCTCCTTATAACTGGAGGCTGTTAGAAGATTTTTTTTCTTATTTTTTTGCGGAGACAAAACCGATAGAACAGATGAGGGTAAGGGTTCTATTAAATGATCTTCGCCATGGGTTATGTTACCGCCTAAATGTCCTGTCAGAAGTAAACACACTAATAGTCCGAAAGTATAAAAGGACTCCGGGATTCGATTAAAAGGTTTTGCGTCTCTTAAATAGATGTAAAAGCCCAATGTGAGAAGCAAAGTAAGACTGCCAGCATAAAAGTGGGTATTTATATTTTCCCATAAATAACCCTCTTGTTGGTATTGCAGAAACCCACTGATTAGAGAAAGAACCCCACTAATAGTCCCCCAGAAAAAAATAAATTGAATAATTTTTTCAACGTCTTTAAACTTGGTTTTATTCCAACAAATTAGCAATCCCATCAAAATGAACCCAATGGGCAAATGAACCAATAATGGATGGAAACGCCCTATAAGTTGAAGCAGGTGATCCATGTTTTTTAAGATAAAATTTCATGAATTACATTCCCTGCAATGTCGGTGAGACGGAAGGGACGGCCTTGAAAATCATAGGTAAATTGCTCATGATCAAAACCCAATAGGTGCAGAATGGTAGCATTAATATCATGAGTGGATACGCTCCCTTCAACGGCTGTATAACCAATGGCATCAGTTTGACCGTGAACGGCTCCTTTTTTGATACCACCTCCTGCCATCCACATGGTAAAGGCATCTCCGTGATGATCGCGTCCTTTGAATCGCATCGTTTTTCCTTCTCTGGTTTCTTGCATGGGTGTTCTCCCGAATTCTCCTCCCCAGACGACCAAGGTTTCATCAAGTAATCCTCTTTGTTTTAGATCCAATAACAAAGCCGTTATAGGTCGATCAATGTCTCTACACTTGTTTCTTAACCCCAAGTCAACAGCGGTTGAATGATCGGTTCCGTGGCTGTCCCATCCCCAATCGTAGAGCTGAACAAAACGCACTCCATTGGAGACCATTTTTCTTGCCAATAGACAATTGTTTGCAAAAGACTCTTCACCAGGAACGGCACCGTACATTTGCCTCACCGATTCAGGTTCATCCTCAATATTCATGATTTTAGGAACAGCGATCTGCATTCGGTACGCCATTTCGTATTGATTGATCCGAGTCAGAATTTCTGGGTCTTCTTGTTGAGTGTATTCTTGATAGTTGATTTTGTTTATAGAAGAGATTAATTTCTTTTTTAAATCTCTTGAAATCCCTTTAGGGTCTTTTAAGTACAGAACGGGATCTCCCTTTGAGCGGCATTGTACACCTTGATAAACAGAGGGTAAAAAACCACTACCCCAAACGCTTTTTCCTGCATCAGGGGTTCCTCCAGAGGTAAGAACTACAAAACCGGGTAGATTTTGATTCTCAGATCCCAGCCCATAAGTAGCCCAGGCTCCCAGACTGGGACGACCAAAACGAGGGCTACCGGTATGCATCAACAATTGGGCCGGTCCATGGTTGAATTGATCAGTTTTGACTGCTTTTAGAAATGCCACTTCATCAATGACTGTTTTGAAATGAGGTAGATAATTGGAGACCCAATTACCGGATTCACCGGCTCGATTGAATTTTGCTTGGGGTCCAAGCATGGTTGGGATTCCACGTATAAAAGCAAATTTTTTCCCTTCCAATAAAGAATCTGGGCAAGGTTGATTGTGTAGTTTTTGTAATTCGGGTTTGTAATCAAACATTTCCAATTGTGAGGGTGCACCCACCATATGTAAGTAAATGACATTTTTTACTTTGGGGATCTTGGGCGCGGGGATAGGAGCAAGTGGGTTGAGTGCGCGATCGTTTCCGAATACATTGGAAGTGGGATTGGATGGAGAACAACTATTCATCAATCCACCCAGCGCAATGCCTCCTATACCGAGCGTACAATCTCGTAAGAAATGTCGTCTACTGTTAATTTCCGCATTTTTTAAACGATACTCATTGAGTAATCTATTGTTGATATCATCCATGATCAGGCATGTGTTAAAAATTCGTCAAGATTCATTATTGCGTTTGCAACTACAGTCAAAGCCGCATGATGCTTGTCGGTTTTTGATAATTCCAAAAACGATTCAAGAGCGGAGGGGTTTTGTTCATATTCCTTCGAAGCAGTTTGGTACAACTCCATCAAAACCGTTAAAGTGTCTTCTTTGATGGGGTTAAAGGTCGCTTTTTCATACATGGATTGAATGGCAGTGTTCACCTCTTGTTTATCCAGTTCATTTTTGGCAAGATGATAGGCTGCTTCCATGTAGACAGGATCATTGAGGGTCACCAGTGCTTGCAAAGGGGTGTTGGTTGGGAGCCTTCGAACCATACATACTTCACGACTTCCTGCATCAAAAGTAATGAAAGATGGATAAGGGCTGGTTCGTTTAAAATAAGTGTAAATCGCTCTTCGATACCGATCTTCTCCTTCACTTATTTTCCAAAGATTGCCAAGATAGGGATGTTCCCATATTCCGTCGGGTTGGGGAGGCATCACTCCGGGTCCACCCTTTTTGAGACTCAACAAACCCGAAACCGCCAGTGCTTGATCTCTAATTTCCTCAGCTTGAAGACGTAATTTAGGTCCTCGGGCATAATATACGTTCTCCGGATCTTGCTCCAACTTAACAGGATCTATTTCTGAACTTTGCTTATAGGTAGCGGAAAGAACAATCGATTTCATCAAATCTTTGATTTTCCATTGTTGGTCTTGGATAATGTGTACTG
>JAYNHN010000064.1:875-4860 GCA_038108035.1 Flavobacteriaceae bacterium | reverse complement strand
AGCCGGATGAGAAGGTGTTTCTGATTGTGTCCCCATATCTTCCAAGGTAGATACGATCCCCCGACCAAAAAATTGATTCCAAATCCTATTGACTAGAGTCCTTGAGGTGAGTGGATTTTTTTCATCCAGCATCCACTGGGCGAGACCCAACCGATTTTTTTCCCAAGCCGAATCCCAATCGTTAAGAATTTCAGGGACATTCGGTTGAACAGTATCCAAAGGTTGAAGCCAATCGCCTCGTTCAAAAAAACGAGTTTTTCGTTTTAGATAAGCTGGATTTTCAACCAATATGGGAGTTCGATCTACCGGAGCATTTATCAAATATTCCAGCTGGCGTTTCATCTGATCGTATCCTTTTTTCCCTTTTCCAGGAAGTTCGGGAACAAAGGCAAACCACGAAAAATAGCTCGAATTTTCTTGAGGATCCAAGCGTTTGTTTTCCGCTTCAATATAAAGATCGATAATGGTATCCATTGATTTAAAAGCCACGGATTGTACGGGTTCTTTTCCTTTGTTTACAACAAATTGAGTTAAAATCTCTCCGTTAGGCGAGCCGTTTCGGATGGTTATTTTTGTGCCGTTTTTTCGAGTAAAGTAGTTGAAATACAGGCGATTATTCCCTAGGGTGTTGACATTTCTTAAATAAGCAGATCCCCCATCCCATAAAGCAAGCCATTTACCATCTGCCATGGACCCCTTCTTAAAACCTTCACAGTTATGCAATTGGTATTTGGGTTCATAAAATGTAAGAAAATCTTTAAAAACATTCAATTGATTTTGATTGCCTTGATTTTCGATCCAAGAGAAAAGGGCATGGAGTTTTTTTTGATCTTCGGGTTTGTAACTTCGGTAGTTGGGTGCATCATCCGGGGTGTCTTCGTCCCGTGTATTGTTAAAGAATGCCATCATTTGATAGTATTCTTTGTGTTTAAAGGGATCATGAGGATGACTGTGACACTGAACACAACTGAGGGTTGTATTTTGCCAAACATCAAAAGTAGTATTCACCCGATCAATAACCGCAGCCGTTCGAAATTCTTCATCTGAGGTTCCTCCTTCATCATTGTTCATAGTATTTCTATGGAAACCGGTTGCAATAAAATCAGCCGGAGTGGGATTGGGGAGTAGGTCTCCCGCTATTTGAGCGGTCGTAAAATCGTCAAAAGGCATGTTGCTATTCAAAGCATCGATGACCCAATCTCGGTATAGCCAAATCGAACGACCCGGGTCTTTTTCATATCCTTTGGTGTCGGCATAGCGTGCCAGATCCAACCACCAGCTTGCCCATTTTTCACCATAGGTACTGCTGGAAAGTAAACGATCCACATAGTTTTCGTAGGAAATTCTATCTGAGATGAGATCGTCAAAGAGTTCTTTTTTTGGAGGAAGACCGGTTAAATCAAAAGCGACGCGTCGTGCCAAAATATTTTTTTTGGCTGGGGGATTGGGCTTGAATTTTCGACTTTCCAGATGAGCCGCTACAAAATGATCGATCGGTTGCTGAATAAAGGATTGGAGCTCAGGATTTTGTATTTCGGGAAGGGGACTCTTTTTTGGGGAGATATAAGCCCAATGCGTACCCCATTGTGCACCCTGATCAATCCATTGAGTTAGTATTTCGATTTCCCTTTTGCTTAAGGGACTCTTTTTGTAGGGCATTCTCAATTCGGGATCTGTTTCGTGCAGACGTTGGATTAGTGAGCTTGCCTTCGCATTTCCGGGAATGATAGCTGGAATTCCTGATTCGGTAATACCCAAGGCTTCTTCTTCAAATAAGACACTAAAGCCCGCATTCTTTTTAACTCCTCCGTGGCAGGATATACATTTTTTATTTAAAATAGGTTTTACCTGGGTACTAAAATCTATTTCCTCCTGAGTTTGGCACCCCAGAAGCAATACAAGACTAATCCAAAGAAAAAAATGATTGTTATATAGATACTTTATTTTCATCAATCTATCAGGTATTGATTACTTTTTCTATGAGTGACTTGGTTAGAATACTTCCTTGATTACGAGAAATTGTATTTCCAAAAAATTCGACCCCGGCGTATTGCAATTGGGGAGCTTTTTCTAAGACATTAAACATCCGTTGGTAGTCAATTGTTGTTTCCTCTCCTTGAGAATCAAAGTTTTCAGACTTGGCACTTACCGCTCGAATGTAGGGAGTCAAAATTTCAATCCCTTTATAGGGATCGGGATAAAAAGTATCTGGATTTCGTTTTAGAGTCCAGTTGGTAAAATCGCCCAAAATCCCTACATTTTTTAGATTGACTTCCTCCATCAAAGGAATCATCCACTCCGGATCAGAAGAGTATCCGTTGTGGTTTTCGATCAGTAAATCAAGACCTTTGGAAGCTGCATACTGACCCAGTTCCGTTACTCCTTCAATTGCATATTTTAACTTTTCTTTATGCGGAATGCTGATGTGTTCACCACATACATTTCTCATGGCTTTGCAGCCCAGTTTAACAGCTACATCTACCCAAGTACGATAGGTGTTTAATGCTTTTTTTCTTTTCGTTGTATTGGCATCTCCAATATCTCCAACCCCTCCGGTTAAAAAAACGGCACTTTCCACACCGGCCTTTTGGCAGTTTTCATTCATAGTATTTAAATGATCCTCATTGAGATTCGGAGGGAAGTGAAACATTTCATGGTCTACGTATTTAAAACCAAGTGATTGAGCAACACGGGGATAGTCAAAAACATCAATACCTTTCGGATCCTCTCCACCGTATCCAGTTCGCATTAGCGACCAAGGTGTAATCGATATCTTAAGATTTGATTTTTTTTTGAAACCTAAGGTACCCATGCCTGAAACTGAGTTTAGACCCAAAGAGGCAAGTGCTGAGGTTTGAATAAAAGTTCTTCTTTTCATTTTGTATTTAATTGTTTTTAAAAGGTTAGATCCAACATCCAAAAAATCCTTACCTGTATTGACCCAAGAGCTCATGGACCTCGGTTTAAATGAATTTGTCTTAACTAAAATTACATTAAAAGTTGACTGAAACCAAATAAAAAAATAAAAGTATACCTACAAATTGTTGATATTATTATCCAACCACTCCATTCGGTTGGTGATCCAATCTTTTAAATAGTTAATCTCGCTGACATAAGAGTCTCCTACAAATGCGTTAGGCCAAACGTATTTTCCCAGTATCAACCATTTTGCAAAGTTTTTGTCGCTGGCTGAGGAGGATTTAAGGATTTCCTGAAAACCTTCTATATCATTCATTAACGATTGCGTGGCTAGAGTCGAATTCCGCAGATTGTTCCATCGAGTTTGTAAAGTAATTATAAAATCGGGATCTTCCAGCAGTCGGCCCCACCAAAACGGAACTTGCCAAGTGTCGCCAGGACAGATACTATTAAATTGATAAGCCCATCCGGAGGTAGCTTCTCCGTTACAATAGTCCACATTTCCAAATGCGATATTGAAATCCCAAATAGGACCCATCTTTAATTTTTTTCCTTTGTCTTTGTGCATATAAGTGCTCAATCGAAAACCATCTGGATTTTTCGAGATTTCGTTGAGAATAAAAAAGTCGATAAAAGAGTCGATGTCAATATATTTTCGATATCCATTCTCAGCAGAGGTAAATTCCTCAGAAACCAATGCGGTTTCAAAATCGTAAATATAATTTTGGATGTATTCCTTTTGCTCCGTAGTAATGTCATCCGATTTTGGATATTCATATAGAAACGAAATATTTCTAAATGACTCTAATTCACCTCTGGTACTATATTGTGATCCAAAAGCAATGGTTTCATCGTACCATTCTCCATCTCCTGTAGGTTTATCAATTTTTAAAATATAGCCACCTGAAATATCTTCCGCTTTATTTTTACTAATATTGACTCGATTTTTATCTCTCTTTATTTTTTCCATAAGGACGTAGGTACCTTTAAAAGCCCCGTTAATTTCCAATTCGTAAAAAGCTGTTTTGGTAGCATATTGTCCCATTTGATTGGACAACTGGTAGAT
>JAYNHN010000064.1:0-865 GCA_038108035.1 Flavobacteriaceae bacterium | reverse complement strand
ATCAATACATTTCGAATTAAAGTTTTATCGCTGTAGGGTCCGTATAATATCCAGTCTTCTTCTTCGGGAAATCCACCGAGTTCAGCATTTACATCTTCGTCATTTTCATCCCAGGTTTCCAGTCCATAGGACTTTTTTTCAAACATTTGAGAGCTGGATCCTCTGATTTCAATTCCTATTCGATGCGATTCCAGTACTTCATCTTCTTGAATGATTTGAAGTGTTGCTCTTGTTTTGGGTTCATCCACAATAGGATTACCTTGGGTATTAATTCTAATTAAGGGTAAAGGGGTTCCTTCAAAATCAGCTATTTGAGAAGGTTCCTGCTCATTAGTTGAATCTTCGGGTTTGGAACAAGCCACTGCTAAAAAAAGAAGTAAGATGAAAATGAATTTGTCTCGAAACATTTTAATAGCTTTTTAGTATTGATGAAATCCTTGAGAAATAAATTCAAGAACATTGGGTAATGCAGTCCGCCAGTAGGTCCAGGTATGACCACCGTCACGTATTCGGAATTCGTGATTGATATTTTTATTTCTCATTTGGATGTGCATTTGACTATTTCCCTCATATAAAAAATCGTCGTCGCCACAATCAATGTACCATCGAACACTATTAATTTCTTTAGCATTCATCTTATTTATAATGCGCAAGGGATTGTTTTTATTTAAAAAAGGCTCGAGGTCGGATTCTTTAAAGGTCATATTTTCTCGCTGGGCAAAATCATTCATTTCTTTAAGAGTTTGTGGACCCATCCAGGCACTCAAAGGAGCTGCCGATGCAAATAAGTCAGGATGATGCAATGCGTATAAAAAGGTTCCGCCACCACCCATAGAAAGTCCTGAAATGGCTCGAAAACGTTTTT
>JAYNHN010000063.1:979-11612 GCA_038108035.1 Flavobacteriaceae bacterium | reverse complement strand
ACCTTCCCATCAAAAAAATGACAGTGGTCTAAGAAATGAACAAAGTATCCCAATGGACTCAGCTTACAGTTGCGGGTACAGCTTTGGATTTTCACCAAATTCCCTTTTAATCTCTGTTAAAAGAACCTCCGCAATAAAAGTACGAACTATTTTACTAGAGAATAGGAATTTTTCTTTAATTTTTCAAATGAAAAACTTAGAATCGCTGTATAAAACAAATCCCCGGCAATTGAGTTGATAAAAAAGGGTATGGCTAAAATAAAACAGCTCGTGATACCCGCCCATGTTAAAGGATAATAAAAATACCAGACCCCCAAATTGCTTAACACAAAAAAGAGCGTAGAGGCACTAAGTACCGTGAGTAGAGAAATCGATTTTGAACGCATTCCAATAAATGATATCAATACAAAAGATAAATAAATTATGGGCATCAATGAATGAACCCCCAAATATAAGTCGGTAACAAACATACAAAGAAGAGGGATTATAATGGCCAATCGTTTATTGACAAAATTAAATCCTGTAAAAAGGGCAATACTAGTAATGGGTGCAAAATTAGGTGGATGGGGCATTAGGCGCGTTAATAAAGCCAAGACAACCAACCCAAAAAAAGCCTTCATTTCTATTTGATTAATGCGCATTATAAATATTTTGGATAAAATTATGGAATTTAAGTTACTTAGTCAAATACATTTTTCTGCGAGCGTATAAATCGTAAAATTCATCCTCCTTTAAACTCTCAATAAATAAAATGCTTTCTCCAGTACTTTTCATTTCAGGTCCCAGTTGTTTGTTGACATTGGGAAATTTGTCAAAAGAAAATACAGGTTGTTTGATGGCATAGCCTTTCAAGCGAGGCTGAAAGTCAAAATCAGTTACTTTATTCTCTCCCAACATGACCTTAGTAGCATAATTTACATAGGGTTCATTATAGGCTTTTGCAATAAAGGGAACGGTACGAGACGCCCGCGGATTGGCTTCAATGACATAGACTTTATCCTCTTTAACTGCATATTGAATATTGATCAATCCAACGGTATTGAGAGCCAGTGCAATTTTTTTGGTGTGATCTTTAATCTGTTGTAAAACATATTCGCCTAAGTTAAATACAGGGAGAGTTGCGTTGGAATCTCCTGAGTGAATACCACATGGTTCAATATGCTCCATGATACCGATAATATAAATGTTTTTGCCGTCACAAATAGCGTCTGCTTCGCACTCTATGGCTCCATCTAGGTAGTGATCGAGCAACAATTTATTGTTCGGAATCTTTTGAAGTAAATCTACGACATGCGATTCTAAATCTTCTTTATTAATGACAATCTTCATACCTTGTCCTCCTAATACGTAAGAAGGCCTAACAAGTATTGGAAAATCCAATTCATCTGACAGATCTAGTGCTTCATCAGCGGTCTGAGCAACTCCAAACTCAGGATAAGGAATGTTATTTTCCTTTAAGAGGGTAGAAAAACTACCTCTATCTTCTGCTAAATCCAAGGATTGATAGCTGGTACCAATAATTTTTATTCCATATCGATCCAATTTTTCTGCCAACTTCAAAGCCGTTTGGCCCCCTAATTGAACAATGACCCCCACTGGGTTTTCATGACGGATAATATCATAAATATGCTCCCAAAAAACAGGTTCGAAGTACAATTTATCGGCTGTATCAAAATCGGTGGAAACCGTCTCAGGATTGCAATTGATCATGATGGTTTCGTAATCACATTCGCTCGCTGCTAAAACTCCGTGAACACAGCAATAGTCAAATTCAATACCTTGTCCAATTCGGTTGGGACCTGATCCAAGAACAACGATTTTTTTGCGATCAGTTACCTCACTTTCATTTTCACAAAAAGGTTCCCCCCCTTGAAGCACTAGTTCTGCTTCAAAAGTTGAATAATAGTAGGGTGTTTTTGCCTCAAATTCTGCGGCACAAGTGTCAACCAATTTATACACTCTTTGAATTCCGAGTTCGTTTCGTTTGTTGTACACTTCACTTTCCAAGCAGCTGAGCATATGAGCTACTTGTCGGTCTGCAAAACCTTTTTGTTTAGCTTCCAATAAAAGTGCTTTTTCAATCGTATCAATCGAAAAATTAGAAATTTCTCTTTCTAATAGATTCAATTCTTCGTACTGCTTCAAAAACCACATGTCAATCTTTGTGATCTCATGAATTCGCTTCAAGGGAATGCCAATCTGAATTGCATCGTAAATGATAAAAACACGATCCCAACTTGCGAAAGTCAGCTTTTCAATAATTTGGTCGTAATCTTTAATGCCCTTGCCGTCGGCACCCAAACCGTTTCGTTTCACTTCTAGAGACTGAGTGGCTTTGTGCAAAGCCTCTTGGAACGAACGCCCAATACCCATGACCTCTCCAACGGACTTCATTTGTAATCCAAGAGTACGGTCAGAACCTTCAAATTTATCAAAATTCCATCGGGGTATTTTTACGATAACATAGTCCAAACT
The DNA here is from genome assembly GCA_038108035.1 of Flavobacteriaceae bacterium. Lineage (GTDB taxonomy): Bacteria > Bacteroidota > Bacteroidia > Flavobacteriales > Flavobacteriaceae > MS024-2A. Next base: position 9,137 of record JAYNHN010000063.1, on the reverse strand, counting down.
GGGCTCAAACAATGCAGAAGTGGACTTTGTAATTTGATTTTCGAGCTCATCGAGAGTGTATCCTATCGCTAATTTAGCTGCAATTTTTGCTATGGGATATCCTGTGGCTTTACTTGCCAGTGCAGAGGATCTTGAGACCCTGGGGTTGATTTCGATGGCAATTATATCTTCTTTTTCATCAGGACTTACGGCAAATTGTACATTACACCCTCCGGCAAAATCTCCAATGCTACGCATCATGTGAATTGCCATATCACGCATTCGCTGGAATGTCTTGTCTGATAAAGTCATGGCAGGAGCTACAGTTATGGAATCTCCCGTATGAATTCCCATTGGATCCATATTTTCAATCGTACAAATAATGACTACATTGTCATTTTGATCTCGCAGCAATTCCAGTTCGTATTCTTTCCAACCAATCAAAGCTTTGTCGATCATGACCTCGTGAATAGGAGAAATTTCCAAACCTCGGGTGAGCAGTTCGTTAAACTCTTCGGCCTTATGAACAAAAGAAGCGCCGGCACCCCCCAAAGTAAATGAGGCTCGAATAACTAGTGGAAAACCAAATTCTTGGGCAATCTCTTGTCCTTTAAGGTAAGAAGTGGCTGTGGCCTGGGGAGCCATGGAAATACCGATGTCCAGCATCAGTTCTCTAAAACGCTCTCGATCTTCCGTAATTTGAATCGCATCAATATCCACACCTATAATTTCAATACCAAAATCTTCCCAAATACCTTTTTCTGCCGCCTCAATACAAAGATTAAGTGCAGTTTGTCCTCCCATAGTGGGCAAAACGGCGTCGATCGAATGCTTTTTTAAGATCTCAATAATGGATTTGGTATTCAACGGTTTTAAATAAACGTGATCTGCCATTGAGGGATCGGTCATGATCGTCGCGGGATTCGAGTTGATTAGAATGGTCTCAATACCGTCCTCACGCAGCGATCTCAATGCTTGCGATCCTGAGTAATCAAATTCACAAGCTTGACCAATTATTATGGGACCCGATCCGATCACTAAAATACTTTTTATGCTATTATTTTTTGGCATGGCTATTCTTATAGTTTTCAATATAAAAAAAAGGTGTTACTTGAGGAAAAGTAACACCTTTAAATATACGTTTATACAACATTTATTTCTTGTGGCGCGGTTCTGAGGATACGGAAATTTTCTTTCTGCCTTTAGCTCTTCGTGCAGCTAAGACCTTACGTCCATTTGCGGATGCCATTCGCTCTCGGAATCCATGTTTATTTCTTCTTTTTCTTCTGGAGGGTTGAAATGTTCTTTTCATAATATGAGAGACTGAAAGTCTATGTCTTTTAAAGTCGGGCAAATATACAACAACTTTTTTGTCTTCCAAATGAGTTATTAAACAATTCACGAATGATTTTTTTTACCTTTGAAAAAAAAATCAACTTCATGTTTCCAAAAGTTATAAAACTTATACTTGCTATCCTTTCTTTAGGATATGGCATTTACCAAATTATTGACGATTATATTGGCAATGGAATTATGCTAATTTTACTTTCGGGAATGTTTGTCTTGCTTTATTTCAAAAATGAAATTATTTTTCTTTCGTTTTTAAGACTCCGGAAACAAGATTTTGAAGGAACTGAAAAATGGCTCTCCAGAATTCCGAATATTGAAAGGAATCTAGTTCGAAAGCAACAGGGGTATTACCACTATTTAATGGGAATCATCCAATCACAAAAAAACTTAACCCAGGCTGAAAAATATTATAAATCAGCATTAAAATTGGGATTGTCAATGAATCATGATCTGGCAATGGCTAAAATGAGTCTGGCAGGCATCTACATGCAAAAGAGAAGAAAAAGAGAGGCACAGCAACTTATTAGTGAAGCCAAAAAATTAGATAAGCATGGAATGCTAACCGGTCAGATAAAAATGATCCAACAACAAATGAAAAAAATCTAGTAGTAACCCGACTCAGGAATCGTTATTTCATATTGCTTTCTAGACTTATTATTGAGATGGTTTTCGATCAACCATTTGTTGTGCAATTTTAAGATCTTGTAGTTAATATTCTGATCTTTAGCAAAAGAGGCCAAGTTCCCAATGGCAGTATCCAACATTAATTTTCGAACGGGAATTGGTTGGTAATAATCTTCCTTTTTTAAGACAAAACCATAGCGTTCCGGATAAGACATAATCTCTTTGACAGCCAAAATTCGAAAAACGTAACGGCTAGTTTCGCTATTTAATAACAGATCGTAGTAGTTATCAACCATTTGTTTTTCAAGCAATCGATCCGTACCTGCCATTCCACGATTATAGGCCGCAGCTGCAAGGGTCCAACTCCCAAAACGCTCTTTGGCTTTTTTTAGATACGTACAAGCAACCCGGGTTGATTTCTCAATATGATAACGTTCGTCAACATTGCGATTGACCTCCAAGCCATATTCTTTAGCAGTGGCAGGCATTAACTGCCAAAACCCTTTAGCTCCTTTGGGGGAGTAAACATTTTCTAATGCACTTTCTATAACAGCTAAATATTTAAAATCTTTGGGAATTCCTTCTTCTTCCAGAATGGCTTCAATTTCAGGAAAATACTTAAAGGCTCTTTTTAACAACAATACCATATTGGATTGCCAATAAGTGTTTACCAATAATTCCCTGTCTATACGCTCTCTGATATCAGGAGTATTGATGGGTAGCACCTCTCCGGCAAAACTCAAAGAATCCGGCAATTGCAAAGCGTATACTTTGTACGCTTGATTTTCTTTGCGAGAATTAAAGGCGGTAAATAATTCTGGGTTGATTTGATTTGCACCTACTAAAACAACTAAAGCAAGTACAAGGTAAAATTGTAGGTTCGTTCTCTTCATGAGTCTATCACATTAAAATTTGCTATTCAAACTTAAGAATTTTTTAATAAGATCTCAGGTAATTGATCATTAAACCAATGTGCTTTGGTAATTATGGCAGCATGTCCCCCCTCAATTTCAATAAAAGGGTTTTCAATATTTTTAATTGGAAAAACAGTGTCTTTTTTCCCATGTATATGAATCATGTTTTGGATTGAAAAGGAAGGATTCCAATGAACAATTGCATTCACAGCCCAGTCCAAATACCCTGGGTTTCGTTCGGATAAATACTTCCGATAAAGATCCAGTCTTTTTCGAATTCCTTCACCAAATGCAAAAAGTGCCAGTGCATCCAGATTTTCAATCCACTGAGTAGGTAACAGCTTATGAGCGTTTGTTTTTTTTGCCATTTTCATGGGTAATGACAACTCTCTATTACTTTTTATACTAGAAACGATTACCACTTTTTGAGTGTCGATAAACTGTGCCATTTCTTGAACCAAAACCCCTCCAAATGAAACACCTAATAAAATGGGATTGGGATGTTGGATCCGTTCACACATTCGTTTTGCATATTGATCTATGGGTTCATCCTTTTGAGGTGGGATCCAACTTAAAAAATGCAATCGAAAAGGTTTCCCAAGACGTATAAATTCAAAAATTTTTGGGCTCGCTGCCATTCCAGGCATGCAATAAACATCAACATACTCCATTTTATAACTAATTTACCGAACCTAACGCTAAAATTTTGTATTTTTGTAGACTCAACCAGTTTATAATAACAAATTTAATGTTTTTTAAACTGCGCCTAATTTAATTTTTTTGTCATGAGTGAAATCACTTTGGTAAACAATGAGTTCTTAAGACAATTTGAGTTTAAGATCGACGATCAACTTGCACGGATTGAGTATTCAGAACAAGAAAGAAAAATTTTTCTAACCAAGTTATCCATACCCGAAAACATTCAGAGTGATGAGTTTGAAGATACCTTCATCATCCGAGTTCTGGAATTTATCGAAGAAAAAAATCTGAGTGTGGTTCCCACTTCGCCCAAAATTGCGAGTTTTGTACGTCGCAACCGAAGATATAAAAAGCTTTTACCCGTTGGGATCAAATTGTAGATTCGAGCCTAACATAACCCTCTGAATCCATTTCCTTTAAAATCCCTCGTTTTAAAGTGTTCACTAAATCGGGATCCCATGGTGCTCGAACTTTAACATAATTTTCGGTAAATCCGGTTATGTATCCCTTTTTATTTTCTCCTTCAAAAAGCACGGTTGCGGTTTTACCCAATTGGGTTTCGTAAAAGGCTCTTCTTTTTTTAACAGACAAAGCACGAAGCATCTTACTACGCTTATTCCTTTCGGCTTGGGAAACGATACCCTCTAGGGTTACCGCTTCTGTATTGGGACGTTCAGAATAAGTAAATACATGAAGATAAGAAACCGCTAATTCAGAAAGAAATCGATAGGTTGTTAAAAATTCATGTTCTGTTTCGCCCGGATATCCCACAATAACATCGACTCCAATGCAAGCATCGGGCATCCATTTTTTAATCGCTTCTACCCGCCGGACATACAAATCACTTAAATAGCGTCTACGCATGCTTATTAAAATTGCATCACTACCGCTCTGCAGTGGGATATGAAAATGAGGTACAAACCGTTGACTTTGAGCTACAAACTCAATGATTTTGTCATGAATTAAGTTGGTTTCTATGGAAGAAATCCGAATTCGATTGATTTTTTCAACTTGGTCCAAAGCCTTGATTAGTTCAAGAAAAGTATGTTCGTGCTTTTTATTTCCAAACTCCCCTTTTCCATAATCTCCAATATTGACTCCTGTAAGCACAATTTCTTTAAGACCCGATTCGGCAATTGTTTGTGCATTGGCAATTACATTTTCAAGGGTATCACTTCGAGAAATTCCCCGAGCCCTGGGGATGGTACAATAGGTACATTTATAATCGCACCCGTCTTGGACTTTTAGAAACGCACGAGTACGGTCACTTATCGAATATCCACTCTCGTAAAAATTGGCATCCTCTATTTCACAAGCATGTACTTCACCTCGTTCCCGTTTTGATAAATCGTTGATGTAATCAATCAGCTTGAACTTTTCAGTGGCTCCTAAAAGAGGCGATGGCCTCAGGCTGAAGTTGAGCATAACAACCAATAGCTGCTATAAACCCATCGGGATTGTGCTTTAGCGCTTTTTTCACCAATCCGCTGAGTCTTTTGTCCGCATTTTCAGTAACGGAACAGGTGTTGATCACATAGATATCGGCAGCCGTGTCGAATTCTACTCTCCGAAAACGATCTTGACCAAAGTCCCGAGCAATGGTCGCCGTTTCAGAAAAATTAAGCTTGCATCCCAAAGTATGAAAGGCTACTCGAGGCAGGGATACGTCAATTTTATTTTCGGGTTCAAGAATCTTTTCCAAAACAATTATAAAACAGTAATTTTGTTGCAAATATACCAACAAAAAATTTATGATTAGAGGAAGCTTTCACGCGTATTTTTACTTGGGAATGCTTGCCCTAATTACGACCCTAACCAACTGTTCTCAGCCCGATCAAACTAATCCTGACCATGTGTTCCGTTACAACGAATACAGAAATGTAACCTCCCTAGATCCCGCATTTGCTAGAAATCCACAAAACATCTGGCCGATCAATCAACTCTTCAACGGATTGGTTCAACTCGACAACGACCTCAACATTCAACCCGAAATTGCACAATCTTGGACCCTCAGTCCGGATGGACTTTATTACGAATTTAAACTTCGTAAAGGGGTCTATTTTCATTCCTCTCCCTTGTTTGGAGAAGAAAAAACCCGTTCGGTAACTGCGCAGGATTTTGTTTATAGTTTTGATCGTCTGACCGATCCAGAACTTGCCTCACCGGGGAGTTGGGTTCTTCAACAAGTAGCTAGTTACCAAGCCCTTGACGATTCGACTTTGGGTATCCGACTCAAAAAACCTTTTCCCGCTTTTCTTGGACTTCTCACCATGCGGTATTGTGCTGTGGTTCCTGAGGAAGTAGTCCGTCATTACGGATCTGAGTTTCGAAGCCATCCCATTGGAACGGGTCCTTTCTACTTTAAGAGATGGGACGAAAATATCAAATTGGTACTTAGAAAAAACAAACGATATTTCGAACGAGATGCATCGGGAGCGCAACTTCCCTATCTGGAAGCCATCGCCATCCGTTTTATTCCCGATATACAAAGTGAATTTATGCTCTTTCTTCAAGGTGAATTAGATTTTATCAATTCCATTGACACTTCTTATAAAGACGAGTTGTTGACTCCAAGCGGACAACTCCAATCTAAATACCAAGGGCGGATCAATTTATTAACAGGTCCCTATTTAAATACAGAATACATTGGGTTTTATCTCGAAAACAAAAATCAAGCGTTGCGCTCTAAAAAAATTAGAGAAGCCATCAATATTGGTTTTGACCGCAACCTAATGATTGCCTACTTAAGGAACAACCTAGGCTATCCTGCAAAGAAAGGATTGATACCTAAAGGACTTCCCGGCTCCAGCCTAACAGATTTTGAATACCAACCTGAAAGAGCTCGAAGTTTAGTAAACGAATTTATACAAGAGACGAACCAAAGCCCAAAACTTACTATAGCTACCGATGCCAATTATCTGGACATTTGCGAGTATCTTCAAAGAGAGCTCCAAAAAATAGGGATTCAATTGTCTATTGAGGTGATGCCAACCGCCAGCCTACGTCAAGCAAAATCTTCCGGAAAACTTCAACTTTTTCGGGCCAGTTGGATTGCCGACTACCCCGATGCCGAAAATTACCTCTCTTTATTTTACAGTAAAAACTTTTCTCCCAATGGCCCCAATTATACCCATTTTAAAAACAAAAAGTTTGATAGCCTCTATAATCAAGCGCTGAGCCTAACCGTGGATTCCTTGAGAAATGTAAAATATAGAGAAATGGAAATTTTGGCTATGGAAACATTTCCGGTCATTCCTTTATACTACGATCAAGTGGTACGTTTTGTTCAAAAAAACATCAAAGGCATGGAGATCAACCCCATTAACCTTTTAATTCTAAAAAACGTTTCTAAAAAATACAAAAAAAGCCACTAAAAAGTGGCTTATAAGTATCTTATATAAACAAATTACTTTTTGAATTTAGCGTATTTGTTTTTAAATTTATCAATCCGTCCTGCCGTATCAACAAGTTTAGATTTACCTGTATAAAATGGATGAGAAGTTCTTGAAATCTCGAGTTTTACTAGAGGATACTCTACACCGTCAACCTCAATAGTCTCTTTCGCGTTTACAGTAGATTTGGTGATAAAAACATCGTCATTCGACATGTCTTTAAATGCTACTAAACGATAATTATCTGGATGAATGTCTGCTTTCATAATTTTTAAATCGAGTGCAAATTTAATTTTATTTTTTAAATTATGCTTTAACTGTCCCTTTTTTTTTAAATTGTGGTGGTATTTAAACTTAAAATTATGGACACTCAAAACACTTCAATCAAATCAACAATTATCACATATGGCCTCCTCCTTGGCGCCCTATCTGTTGCCTTTCAATTAATGCTCTTCTTTTTAGATATGCATTATAAAAACGATTCCACAGCAGGTATTGTATCACTGGTGATCATGATTGGAATTCTTCTTTATGCATTTATTCAGTTTAAAAAGCAAAACGAAGGGTATTTATCTTTGTCTGAAGCCTTAAAAATCGGATTGGGTATTTCACTTGTATCCGCACTAATCGGAGTGATTTACACAATGATTTTAATGAATTTTCTGGATCCCGATACCATGAAAAAATCATTGGAATTATCAATGGAGACGATGCGCGCTCAAAATCCTGAAATGCCACAAGAACAAGTAGACATGGCGCGTTCTATGCAAGAAAAAATGTCGAGTCCTTTAATTCTGTCCGCCATTCAAATCATTTTTTCTCTTTTTATTGGTTTTATCATCTCATTGATTGGAGGATTAATAGTAAAGAAATCCAGACCGGAATAGTCAAATTTCGTAGCTTTGCAAACCATGCAAAGTGCCGTAGAAATTTCGTTGGTCATCCCTTTATTAAATGAGGAGGAGTCCTTGGTTCCACTCCACAAATGGATTGTAAAGGTTTTGGATCAAAAAGACGATCCATTTGAGCTTATTTTTATCGACGATGGAAGTACCGATCAATCTTGGGAAACCATTACAAAGATTTCGAAAGAAGATCCACGAGTTCACGGAATTCGTTTTGTGAAAAATTACGGAAAGTCCCAAGCACTTCACGCGGGATTTGAAAAAGCTCGGGGAGAATTTGTGATTACCCTAGATG
>JAYNHN010000063.1:0-969 GCA_038108035.1 Flavobacteriaceae bacterium | reverse complement strand
ATGCAGACCTTCAAGATTCTCCAGAAGAAATACCTCAATTGATAGAAACTCTTAAGGAAAAGGATCTAGATTTGATCTCAGGATGGAAAAAGAAACGATACGATTCTGTCTTGTTTAAAAACATCCCTTCCAAATTGTTTAATTGGGCCGCCCGAAGGGTATCAGGTATTTCACTTCACGATTTCAATTGTGGAATCAAAGCCTATAAAAAAGAGGTAGTCAAAAATATAGAGCTTTATGGTGAAATGCATCGCTATATACCCGTGTTGGCAATGCATGAGGGATTTGATAGAATTGGAGAACAAATCGTTCAGCATCAAGCCCGACAGTATGGAACCACCAAATTTGGAATGGATCGCTTTTTTAATGGCTTCTTGGATTTGATCACTCTGTGGTTTATCAACCGTTTTGGAAAACGTCCAATGCATTTTTTTGGGTTGTGGGGAAGCCTAATGCTTTTGTGTGGCTTTGGATTTACCTTGTATTTAGGGATTGACAAACTGTATTTTGATATCCAAGGAAGACTCATCACTCAACGGCCTGAATTTTACATCGCTCTAATCCTTATGATACTGGGCAGTCAACTATTTATCGCTGGTTTTTTAGGAGAAATTATTTTGAGAACTCAAAAAAAAACCAAAAGATATGCTATTAAAGAAAAAATTTAATTCATTATGACCCTCGAACAAAAAATCGAAGAATGGCTTCATTCACCCTTTGATTCCGAAACACAAAAACAGGTAAAATTGCTTCAAAAAGATCCTGAAGCATTGGAGGACGCGTTTTATACTTCTTTAAGTTTTGGAACTGGAGGAATGCGAGGGATCATGGGTGTGGGAACCAACAGAATCAACAAATATACTCTTGGAAAAGCTTCACAAGGTTTGTCCCAATACCTGATTGAAAGTTACCCTAATGAAACGGTGAAAGTAGTGATTGCTTATGATTGTAGAAACAATAGCCAATCTC
>JAYNHN010000062.1:11404-11851 GCA_038108035.1 Flavobacteriaceae bacterium | reverse complement strand
AATCCTGAATAACAATCCTCTAAAGCTGCAGGATAAGGATTTTCCGGTGCCAATCTATATTCAACCGAAACCACAATAGCATTTAGTTTTAAAGCCAAGGCTATGGCATTCCCTTCTTCACCCTGAATACTCCCAATGATCATTCCTCCACCATGGATAAAGTAAATTCCAGGATTTTTTTCGTTTGCGCTTTTGGGAGTGTAACACCGCAGACGAACATCGGGTGCACCATTCATTCCCGGTACATCGTAATCGGAAATTTGAATATTGGGGTTCACCTCATTTCCCATCATCGCCTCAAAAATATCGTTTGTGAATTTTCTCCTTTCTACCACATCCGAAATACTATTAAATCCTCCAGGAACTGCACTTAAAAAAGCGTCCAATGCTGCTTTTGACTCTTTGTCTATACGTTCATTCATAGTGTTTTGAGAATACCCAAACAGT
>JAYNHN010000062.1:0-11394 GCA_038108035.1 Flavobacteriaceae bacterium | reverse complement strand
ATTTGATTTATGATTACTAATTCTCTAATATAATCAATTTTAAAAAGTTTTGGAAATTTCTGCTTTGAGACTCCTGCTTATGGTTAAAAAAGTTCCTTACAACTATAGATCGTTTAAAAAATTCCATTTAAAATAATCGTTCACCAAACTGAATCCTTTTTTACTTAACTTTATAAAACGAATTCGTATAGAGTAAAAAAAGTTAAGTCCGTAATTTCTTCGTATTTAACAGTCAGATCAACTATCCGATTATTGATATTCAATATTTATTATGATAAAAAGAAACCTTCTATTTATTACCCTCAACCTATTCATAGGATTCGGTTGTAAGACTCCAAATCCAGAAAAACAACCTCGTATTCCTTTTGATGTTCTCAAGGAATACATTCAAGATCGAACCGATTTTTCTTATGAAATAAAAGATTCCCTAAACTTCGAAGCGGCTAAGGCTTACAGAGTCAAAATGTACTCTGGAAAATGGTTGACGGAAGAAATTGTAGATCAACCCCAATGGTGGCATTGGGTGGATATTATCATTCCGCATAAAAGAGATACCAATAAAGGACTTCTATTCATTGGAGGCGGAAGTAAAGCAGATTCCATTTGGATACTAGATTCGCTAAATCTATCGAAAGCACTACAAAGTAAATCCGTAATTGCTCACATCAGTAATGTCCCCTTTCAACCCATCACCTTTAAGGAGAACGATACCATAGCCAGATATGAAGACAACCTAATAGCCTATGGTTGGGATCAATTTTTAAGGAGAGGAGCTCAAGAAAAGGACGCAGAATGGTTGGCTCGATTTCCCATGACCCGGGCAGTGGTCAGGGGGATGGACGTGATCGAAGAATTAACCGCCGATCAAAAACAACCCGTAGAACAGTTTGTACTTTCGGGGGCATCAAAACGGGGGTGGACTACATGGACGAGTGCCGCTGCAGACTCAAGAGTAATTGGTATGGCACCATTGGTTATTGATTTGTTAAATATTATCCCTTCATTTGAACACCACCATAAAGTCTATGGTTCTTGGTCGCCGGCCGTAGCCGACTATGTTCATTTCAATATTATGGATTGGATGGGCTCAAAAGAATTTGAAACTCTACTAGACTATGTGGAACCCTATGAATTTAAGAACGTTTTTGAAATGCCTAAATTAATCATCAATGGAACCATAGACGAATTCTTTGTAACAGATTCCTGGCAGTTTTACTACGACTCCCTCCCCGGAAAAAAATATCTTCAATATGTTCCCAACGGAAATCATGGACTGGCCGGTTCGTATAATTCTGAAAATGTATTTTCATTTTACGATCGTTTAATTCACGATATCCCTATTCCTAAAATGGATTGGAACATTCTTCCTGACGGTTTTGAACTAGAAGTGGATTCATCCGATGAATACGAAATTAATCTTTGGTCCATTACCAACACCAATACCCGTGACTTTAGAATCTGGGAGGTGGGTAGAAATTGGCAAAAGACAGCAATTAAAAAAAATAAAGAAGGTATTTACAAAATTGAAGCCCCCTCTAAAGATGGATTTACGGCTTCACTGGTTGAAGTTGTCTTTAATACAAACTCTAATAACCCATTGACCTTAACTACTGGAACCCTTGTTTTGCCAAACGAATTTGCATTTGAAAAATACAAGCCAACGAATCCCAAAGGAAGTTATGAATAAATTCCTTCTGGAAAAAGAAAGGTGCGTTTAAGATTTAAAAAACGAATAGAATAAATATTTGCTTAGAATGTTTTTGCTATGCTCGGTGTAGAGGTAGGTGATCCTAATTTTTACAGTCTATAAACCAATCGAAACGTTACAAATCGAGGTTGGATAAAGGTTTCGTAGCTGAATAACGATAATTTATTTGCACTGTTTATAATTTGTGAGTCCACATTTAAAATGTTAGATGCCCTAATTTCGTATTCCCATTTCGCATCTTTATCTTTTCTATAAGAAAGAGTGGCATCCCAATTCTGGAATGACTCAGACGAACCTTCCACCTGTTTCTGGGTTGTATAACTGTAATTGGTTCGTAAGGTAAACTTATTTAGAATGTAGGCATCAAACTCAACGGTAGGGGCTTGGGTAATGAATTGTGTTTCCCGGTTTCCTTGGTTATTATTTGTTATGCTGTACCGATACCTAAAACTAATATTAGGTGCTACTCGAAAATTTGTTCGAATACCAGGGGTATAGGTTTGGGTAAAGCCTTCATTTAATGATTGTTGTCGTTGTATGAATTGGTTGATCTTGCTGTAATTAAAACTCGTATTAAAACTTACTCGTATCTTGCCAAAGGTTCGTTGAATTCGTCCAAAAATATTAAAATTTTCGTCAGCAAAATTGGAATTGAAAAAGCTACTGGTTCGAATTACATTTTCAAAACTTGTCAAGCTCCGTATTTGATCGATATTACTGGAATATGCTGCTCTGGCAAATACATTGGTATAATTAAACAGGTTAAAACTGCTGTATAAAAGACTCAGGTTATGGGACAAGGCATTTTGAAGATCGGGTTCTCCAAATTGAATACTGTTGTAACTATTCAAGACCAAAGCTCTAGCCAGTCGTGTGACATCAGTAAATTGGTTTCGCATGTTGTACGTAAACGTTAAGGACTCTCCTTTTTTTAACTGAATCCGAGTTTCAAAGTCTGGTAACAATCGTAAAAAATTATCTGTGATCGTTTCGCCAAACTGGCTGTTGTTATTTCCGTATGTGTGAAGCGAAAATCCAGGAGTAAATGTAAACTTCCCCCTACGAAAACGATAGTGTACCCCTAAATAAACATCTCTAAAATTGTATTCCGTATCGTTTTCTGAAAGTCCTTGGTTGAAAGTGGGGGTGGGGTTGAATGTTGAACCGTTATCCAAAAATTGGAAAATTGTAGAATTGAATTCCTGACGACTTAAAATAGTACCTAATGTGAGGTTAATATTACTTTTCGTCCCTATGAGATGGTAATAATCCAGTTTAGCGTCTAATTGATTGGATTGAATTCGCTTGTTTTGTCCCAAATTGTAATCCAATGTTGAGGTGTCAAGCCCTAAAGCCTCCGCTGTAGAATCAAATGGATCTATCCCTTCAAGATTGTTTTCTAAAATTACATTGTAAAAAGGATCTTCATTTTTGATCACATTTTGAGCTTCAAAAGCGAAAATGTTGTCCTCATTGAATGTATAATAGTAGCTGAAGTTTTGATTGATATTGTAAGGAGTGACCTCTTCCATTTGATTGGTAGAACCAAGCACCGAAGAATAATTATTTTTTCTCTGGGAGTCATTGGAAACTCGAGCTAGCAAATCGTAATCTATCTGATTTTTATAATCTGGTCGGTAAGAAGTACTCAATTTTAGTAATCCCTGATTGGAGAGTTCCGTATTGGATTGTTCGGTAAGTTCGTCTGGGATGCCCAAATTGGCATTGGTATATTGAACTAGACTATTCTCTTTAGACAGAATACGGCTGGTGTTGTAAATTAAAAAACCACTCAAATCCAAGGATTTATTAGGGGAATAGCTGAAATTTCCTGTCACTAATTTATTTTCAATTTTAAGGGCATTACGTTGATTGGTCAAAAAATTGAGACTATTATCCCCCAAATTGATACTGGTTCCACTGCGTCTACTGGGAGCAGTAAAACCTCCTCCAAAACCTCTGATATCTCTTCGAGACAAAGCGACCTCACCCACATTATTGATGTCACTAATAAAATTCAAGCTGTATTTAGGATTGTAATAAAACAATTTAGGCTGAACCAAGTACAATTTGTCATCGGGGGAGTCTCCTGCCCCAGCGGTAACATTTCCAAACCAAAAGCTTTCCTTTCCGTCTTTTAGCTTCACGTTGATCGCAACATTATCTTGATTATTACGAACCCCTCGAAGTTGTCCCACTTCCGCATAGTTGCGAAGGACTTGAATTTTATCTACCGCATTAGACGGAATATTTTTAGTCCCGATTTTCGTGTCGCCATCAAAAAAATCTTTCCCATTGACCATCAATTTATTGACTACCTTCCCCTCCACTTCAATTTGTCCGTTTTCATTGATCTCTACACCCGGGAGTTTGTCAATTATATCCTCTAATTTTCTTTCCGTTCCATTTTTAAATGAATCTGCATTGTAAATCAAAGTATCCCCACGAACCACCACAGGCATTTTTACAACCACTTCATCCAAAACAATATCGGAACGCAAAGAGTAGTTTTTTACAACGGTTTCTTCCAAAGTCAAAAGGGTATCATTCAATGTACGAAGACCAATATAACTTACCTGAATTTTGTAGTTTGTGTTTTTTTTAAGATTCAATTTATATTTACCCTTACTGTCCGTGAGGACAAAAGTCTCTAGAGCATTTGTTTTTTTATTGATCGCAACCAAACTTGCTGATTCTAAGGGAACTTGGAGACTATCCGTCACCACACCTTCCAATCGAACTTGACTAAAGGAAATAAGACTAACGAAAAAAAGTAAAAGAGTAAATTTATATTTCATAGATGAGTTTTAAGGAAATGGATAACTTAATATTAACCTCTTCTTCTTCCTCGATTGTTTCTCATCTCCATCATTTTACTTTGAATGGTATTGCGATAATCTATTTTGGTTATTTCTTTTCCTTTATCTGGAGCCACTATTTCGATTTTCTCTTTGGGGTTGATTACTACTTGTGAACAAAGCATGGTCGTATTACCTGCGCTCACCTCTAAAATAAGTCCCGGGAGGCCCCAAAATTCTGCCGGACCATGTTTTAATGGAATTTGTAAGGTGTACCAAGCCTCTACCTGAGTTAATTTTATTTCTGGATCTTCTGAGTCCGTGGTTTTTTTTGCTAAATCATTCCATGAAAAATTATACCATGACAATTCATCGGTAGGGATCAGAGCTGTGGCTTTGAAACAGATATATTCCCCAATTTGTTTAGATTCAGATCCCATATTCCATTGGATTTCTTGTAATTGATCTTTTACCAAAAATCGCTTACCGTAGAATTCCTGTGCTTGAACCAACTTGTTTTCAAGTATGTTTTTATATTGTTTACCTCTGGCAAAATTACTACCCCATGAATCCGTTGCACCTGACATGGCATCTACTTTTTCTTCTTCTATAAACAATGACTCTTCTTTATTAAAACTTAGTATATAGGTTTTTTCTAGCCGGTTCTTCAAACGACTTTGAATTTGTTTTTTTTCTGCTTCACTCATACGAGATCCCCATCTACCTAAATCCATTTTTGACTTTGAAAAATAGTACGCTTTACCCTGAAAATTTTCATCTTTCGATTCATTTGTAGGGTAAAATGAGCTGATAAAAACCAGCAAGATAATTTTTAAAAAAGGAGTATTCATAAAGAGTAAATTTAGTTGTTGAACAAATATATAAATTCATTAAACATTTTGGATCGTTTTGTTAAGAAAATCCGTTTCCAAAAGAGTATTCCACTTGATTCTCCAATTCTCAAAGAAGAAAACACTCACTAAAATCATAAAAAAGGCCTATGGAAATACAAAATACCTCCGCTAAAATTTTCATATTGCACAAAAAGGAGACGGTAGCAGGAAGTGCTGCATAGATTTTAAATTCCACCAAATTAGGTCAAGAAAAAAAGCTGAGATCAAGCGTTAAAATTCAATGCATTATCAATCAATGCCAAATGAGAATATGCTTGAGGGAAATTACCCAGTAATTGTTTGGAAGAGAAGTCAATATCTTCACTAAAAAGTCCCAAGTGGTTGCCATAAGTCAAGAGTTGGTCAAACATTTCTTTAGCCTTTTTTTGATCTCCAATTCTATACAAGCTATTGATAAACCAAAAAGTACAGACTGTAAAGGAAGAACTAGGCAATCCAAAGTCATCTTCATTTTTATAGCGATATAACAAACCTTCATGCATCAACTCTTTTTCAATAGCATGCACGGTTTTAATAAATCTGGGATCCTTAGCATCAATAAAACCATAGTATTCCATTAAAAGAACGGAAGCGTCGAGGTCTTCAGAGTCATAGGATTGAGTAAAGGCTTGCTTTTTTTCGTTCCATGCATTCTGCATAATATCTTCCCTAATTTCTTCTAGCAGATCATACCATTTTTCGGCTTTTTTACCATCTTCTATCAAATGTGAAATTTTGATGGCACGATCTACAGCCACCCAACAAAGTAATTTTGAAAAAGTAAAATGACGGTCTTCTTGTCTAAATTCCCAGATGCCCTTATCGGCCATTTTCCAATTGTTGCTCACTACCCAGACCACCGATTTGGCAATAGACCACAACTCCTCGTGTTTATCATCTTCTTGAGTATAGCGCTTAATTTGATAATGAATGACATCCATCAAAATCCCATATATATCATTTTGCTTTTGAGTAAAAGCAGCGTTTCCAATTCGTACAGGTTTCGATCCTTTATAACCATCCAAATGTTCCAAAACTTCTTCTGTTAGCATTTTTTGTCCGTTAATGCCATACATAATTTGAAGTTTTTCATTTTTATCGGGTATTAAATCAATAATATAACGAATAAAGTTTTTTACGATTTGAACGTGACCCAATTTTGCGATTACTTTGATCACCATTGAGGCATCTCGAATCCAACAAAAACGATAATCCCAATTCCGGACTTCTCCAATCGTTTCGGGGAGTGAAGTAGTAGCAGCAGCCAATACAGCCCCTGTTTTTTCAAAGGTCAACAATTTCAAGGTCATGGCACTCCGTAAAATTTCATCATTATACGTCTTGAAACTCGGTGTTTTCTGACACCAATTCAACCAATATACCTTGGTCTGTTCAAATTCTAACAATATGTGTTCCAAATCAGGCGCACTAATTTTTTCGTTATACGAAACACGAATAAAGGAGTCACTCCGAATCGTTATTTCTTCTCCAGCTATGACTTTTTGCTTTTCTAAATCCGTATAAAAAAACAAAGTGTCATAATTGGTGTCATCCACAACACTCACAATGAAATCTTCTTTTTCATACGTATTGGTTTCTCCCATAGCATACTCCAATTTAGGATCATAGACAACTTGAAAACTAGGAGTTCCCTTGATATGCTTAATAATTCGAACCAATTCTGGGGGAGCATAATAAGTTCCATTTTCCTTTCGGTAACGAGGCATGAAGTCAATGACCTCAAATTCGTGAAGCTCCGAGCCAAAATACGTACTCAAAATGCAAGTATTTTTAAGATAGGTCTGTTTGATCGTGTAAGAATCGTCACAAACAATTTTAAAATTACCTCCTTTTTTGTCATCCAATATTTTTCCAAAAACGGAGGGTGAATCAAATTGAGGCAAACAGAACCAATCTATTGAAGAATCCTCATTTATGAGGGCTGCGGATTGACAATTTCCAATAATTCCGAAATTTAAAGAGGGTACTTGCATTTGTATTGTTAATTTAGCTTAGATTTTGGTTTTTGATTTCCTTATGAACAAGAATATAATAGTTTCAAATCGTCTTCCTATTCGTATATCAAAAGTAGAGAATTCTTTTCAATTTACCCCTACCAGTGGTGGGCTCGCCACAGGTATGCACTCGGTTCACAAAGATAAAAAATCGCTTTGGGTGGGATGGCCTGGAATTGGAATCGATGAAATCAGTCCTGCGGATTGGGAACCCTTAAACGAAGAGTTAATCGACAACAATTATTCTCCGGTTCTGCTCAATAAAGAAGAAGTAGATAGTTTTTATTACGGACTGGCAAATGAATGCTTATGGCCTCTTTTTCATTACTTCATTGAATTTGCTAATTTTGATGAAAATCAATGGAATGCATATTATGAAGTAAATAGAAAATTTGCCGAACGTGTTTTAGAAAAAATTTCTCCAGGCGACACTGTGTGGGTTCACGATTATCAACTCTTACTCCTCCCCAAAATGATTAAAGAAATTCGACCGGATGTTACCATTGGATTCTTTTTGCACATACCATTTCCTTCTTTTGAGATTTTTCGGATTTTTCCTTGGAGAGAAGCTTTACTCGAAGGGATGATGGGGGCGGATCTTGTCGGCTTTCACACCTATGATTACGAGCGTCATTTTTTAAGTTCGGTAAAGCGAATCCTTCGTTACGATGTCAATTTCAATCGAGTCAACACCGGCACTCGTGAAGTCGTGGTTCAAGCTTTCCCAATGGGCATTGATTATGAAAAATTCAATCAGTCTGCTCAAACCCATTTAGCACAAAAGAAAGACGAAAAGTCGGCCATAAAAAAACAACTGGAATTGCACCAAAAAAGCGCCCACGATAGTAAGTTGGTTCTTTCCATTGATCGATTAGACTATACCAAAGGAGTCGTGAATCGAATCAAAGCTTTTGATTTATTTCTTTCGAAATATCCTGAATATTTAGAAAAAGTTCGCTTGGTAATGCTTACCGTTCCCTCAAGATCTGACGTACCGGAATACGGTCGATTAAAAAAAGAAACCGATGAAATAGTAGGAAGAGTAAACGGCAAATACGCAACAGTAAACTGGACTCCTATCTGGTATTATTATCGCGCAATGGAATTCAATGACTTGATTGATCTATACATGAAATCTGACATTGCCATGATCACCCCAGTTCGAGACGGAATGAATTTAGTCGCCAAAGAATTCATAGCTTGCCGTGTTGAAAAGGACGGTGTTCTCATATTGAGTGAAATGGCTGGAGCGTCCAAAGAACTTTTTGAATCCATTTTGGTCAATCCATTTGACGAAAATGCGATGGCAGATGCTATTTACAAAGCCGTCAATATGCCGGTCTCTGATCAAATAGAACGAAATAATGCCATGCAAAAAAGATTGAAAAGATATACAGTCGAACATTGGGCTCAAGAATTCATGAACGCTTTGAAATTGCAATCCGATGTAAAAGAAGAAACTACAGTTCTCAAAGTTACTGCCAATGATCAAAATGATTTTGTAAATTCATTCAACAAGGCAAAGGATAAAGTTATTTTTCTTGACTACGATGGCACCTTAGTTGGTTTTAACGAAAATCCTGAATTGGCTATTCCTGATCAAGGTTTAATCTTACTATTGAAAAACTTAGCAGAGCAACCGCAAACAAAAATGGTTATCATCAGTGGTAGGGATCAGAAATTTCTCGACAAATGGTTCGATAAATTACCCATCACCTTGATTGCTGAACACGGACATTACTCCAAAGAGTATAAAAATTCATGGATTGAAAAAATAGACGATCAGAAAGATTGGAAAGGTGATATTCTCCCCGTTTTCCAATCCTTTACTTATCGAACACCCGGATCTTTTGTAGAAGAAAAAAACAATTGCTTAGTCTGGCACTATAGAAAATCAGATCCGGAATTGGCAAAACAGCGAGTAGTTGAAATCAAAACAGTACTCAACAGTCTGATTTCAGACAAATTGAGCCTGCTTGACATGGATAAAGCGGTTGAAGTAGCCAGCAGTAAAATCAATAAAGGATCAGCCGTTTTGGAAATCACTGGCAGAAAAAAATACGACTTTATGTTGTGCATAGGCGATGATGTAACCGATGAAAATATGTTTACCAATTTGCCAAAAAGTGCTATCACCATAAAAGTGGGGAAAAAGCCAACGGGTGCTGCCTATTATGTCGAAAATATCAATCAAGTAAAACAATTACTGTCAAAACTTATTTCTCATTAGTCTACATGAATCGAGATCAAAATTTCCTTAAAATTTTAAAAAAAACCTACCAAGAAATCATTCAAACCCCTCACTCAACTTCGGCTGACAAAACTCGAAAACAAACAGCTGATCTTATTCAACAGGCTTTTGCACAAGTAGAATATCAAATCAAAGGTTCCGAGCTTTTACCTTATGAATCCGGGTGTATTTTTATTTATAATCATATAAAAAACCATCCTTATTTGACGGTTGATAAGCATTTTCAAATCACCTTAGACAGTCATTTTATAAGCAGTCTTATTTTACAAAAGTATTATAAGGATCCAGGAACTCGAGTCATTCGCTATTCATTACCTCATGAAAAACAGCATCAATCGTATTACGATAAATTCGATTTTATCAGAGTGTATGCCCAGGAATTTACACCGACTGAAATGGATCGAAAAAAAGCGATTGAATTCAATCAAAAATTTTACCGAACCGCTACCCAGGAACTCGATAAGGGAAACAGTTTGGTTTTAGGTCCTGAGGGAAACTCATTTAGTACTGAACAATCTCCAGGAATGTTTAGAAAAGGAGTGTTTAAACTGGCTTGCAATCTTAAAAATCAGCCTACTATTGTTCCCATAGTGATGGCTAATTTTGACAAACTCCCCTCTACTACTACCTATAAATGTCAAATTATGCCTCCTTTTAAGATGAGTGATTACGGCATCACAAATCCCAATGATCCCAAGTTGGGATCCACCGTAGAATTGATTAACCAAAACTACAAGGTATGGGTAAGGGATTTGGTTAAAGAGGACCCCCATTTTGAAAAAGAAGTCAAAGCGTTGAAAAAGGAAGTAGATCAAAAACAAAACAAAAATGAGATGATCGTGTTCTACGGCAGTTCAACCATTCGATTATGGAAAGATCTAAGCCGTGATTTTACAGAATGGAATACGCTAAATTTAGGTTTTGGTGGCGCTTTTATTCATTCCCTTTCTCAATATTTTGATTTACTATTTTCGGGCTTTGAACCCAAAGCCATCGTTCTTTATTTGGGAGGAAACGATCTAACCCTAGGAATGAATTCAAAAGAAATTGCTGAAAAAATAATTGATTTCTTTAAAGTGATTCGTCTTCGATTTCCAGAAACCATCCTATTTAACGTTTCAATTAAGCCATCTTACGAACGGGAAAGCGAACTCAGAACCATAGAAAAAATAAACGCTTTAATCAAACAATACGCTCAGAACAAAAAAAAGATCGTTCAACTTGATTTTTTCAATTTGCTAATGGATCAACAAATGATCAAAAAGGATATTTTTCTTAGAGATGGACTCCACCTAAACGATAAAGGCTATGCAATTCTGAAAAATCTTATTCACAGTGCCTTAAATAAAATGGGAAGCTAAAAATAAAGTTTTTGTTTTATTTCAACTCTTACCGATGAATTCGGTCTCTTTAAGGAGAACCAACTATTTCATTTTTACGATCAAAAAGCTCTTTATTAAATATTTGTTTGAATTTATAGTCATTGTTTTGGAGATTACACTTTCCTTTTATTTGGAAGACTACAGACAAAAACAAGAACTCAAATCCCTTTCCGTTGACTTAAAAAATAATTTGCTTTCTGAGTTCATGGAGATCGAAAAGTAAATGGTCGAACGAGAGCTTGCATTTAAAGGTGACGATAAATTATTACGGGCTCTTCAAAACCCTGAAGTAACCCTTGACAGTCTCTTCACCCTACAATTGAAGCCTTTTCTACATGGTGCTGCTT
>JAYNHN010000061.1:9200-11914 GCA_038108035.1 Flavobacteriaceae bacterium | reverse complement strand
TTATCAGTTCGTTATAATTTTGATCTTGGTTTTTCTACAGATTTATAACATTACCCCATACGTCCCGCTGCCTCTTCTTGGGCGGAGAGAAGCCCATATAAAAGAAGAAATAAGATGAAAAAATGCCGGGGAGACATAAGTAGATCGATTTGAGTTGAGACAAAAATTAAGGGTTTTCCTTAAAAAAATGAAATTTTATTGGAATTTTAACATTTAATAGGGAGAATTCAAATAGTTTAAAATTGTTTAAGAATTTATAAAAATTAAAAAGGAGGTTTAAAAATCAGTTATAAAAGTCGTATTTTAGGCCTCTTTTCAAAAAAGCTATGAAAGACATTTTGGATTACAATCCGAAAACGCATATTATAATAAAAGGGGCGCATTTACACAATTTAAAACGATTGGATGTAGCCATTCCCAGAAACCAGATGACAGTAATTACGGGATTATCGGGTTCGGGAAAATCGTCTTTAGCCTTTGACACTCTATACGCTGAGGGTCAAAGACGCTATGTAGAAAGTCTTTCGTCTTATGCACGGCAGTTTATGGGGCGTTTAAACAAGCCTAAAGTAGATTTTATCAAAGGTTTGGCTCCCGCTATTGCTGTTGAACAAAAAGTCAACACTTCCAATCCGCGATCTACGGTAGGTACCAAAACTGAAATTTACGATTATCTAAAATTACTTTTCGCACGAGTGGGAAGAACCTACTCCCCTATTTCCAATAAAGAAGTCAAAAAAGACACGGTATCGGATGTGATTGCATCCGTCAAAAAATACAATACGGGAGACAAACTTTTACTGCTTGCACCCATCCAAAAAGAACCGAACCGAACGCTTGCAGACAAGCTAAAAATATTTGCTCAACAAGGTTTTGCTCGAATTTATTACCAAAACAAAACCCGATCAATTGACGCGCTGGAATCAACTCCCAAAAAAGGATTCGATCTAGTCATTGACCGTGTGGTCGTTCGTCATGAAGAAGATTTTTACAACCGTCTGGCGGACTCCGTTGAGATGGCTTTTTATGAAGGAAAAGGAGCCTGTTCGGTATTACAATTAAAAGAGGATAACCGAACTGAGTTTTCAAATAAGTTTGAATTGGACGGTAAAACATTTACCCCTCCCAATGTTCATTTGTTCAGTTTCAACAATCCCTTGGGTGCTTGTTCTCGCTGTGAAGGCTTTGGAGATGTAATTGGTATTGATCCTGAATTGGTCATCCCCGACACCAGCCTCTCCGTTTACGATCAAGCCATTGTTCCCTGGCGCGGTACCGGATTTAGAAAATATTACAGTGACTTGGTAAACAATGCCTACCGCTTTGATTTTCCCATTCACAAGCCCTATTTTGAATTAACTCAAGAGCAAAAAAATATTTTGTGGAAAGGCAACTCTTATTTCAAAGGAATTCATGATTTCTTTAAAAAAATAGAGGCCAAAAATTACAAAATCCAAAATCGTGTTCTCCTTTCACGCTATCGTGGTAAAACCCGATGTGATCAATGCGAAGGCTCCCGGCTAAAAGAAGAAGCTTCTTTTGTTAAAATTGGTGGAAAATCGCTCCCTGATTTATTACACATATCAATAGATCAATTAACTCACTTTTTCAAAGACCTTGAATTGAATCCTCACGATCATGAAATCGCTATTCGGCTTTTAAAGGAGATTAACAGTCGTTTGCAGTTTGTTTGTGAAGTCGGATTGGGATACCTGACATTAAATCGGCGTTCCAGTTCGCTATCGGGTGGAGAATCCCAGCGTATTCAACTCGCCACTTCACTGGGAAGTAGTCTGGTTGGTTCTATGTATATTCTCGACGAACCCTCTATAGGATTGCATTCTAAAGACAATGAAAAACTGATAGAAGTACTAAAAAATCTTCGAGATTTAGGCAATACCGTCATCGTAGTAGAACACGACGAAGAAATTATGCAATCAGCCGACTGGATCATTGATATTGGTCCGGAAGCTGGAACACAAGGTGGTGAAATTGTCGCAGAAGGTACTCTTCAAAATATTCTCAAAAGCAGTGGCCTAACCTCCGAATATTTAAACGGAAAGAAGAAAATTGAAGTACCTAAAAAACGCCGAAAATCCAAACAAAAACTGGAACTGATCGGTGCTCGAGAACACAACCTTAAAAATATTTCTATTGAAATTCCACTCGGCTGTCTTACCGTTGTCAGTGGAGTTTCAGGAAGTGGAAAAACCAGTTTGGTAAAAAAAATTCTATATCCCGCTTTGCTTCGTTTTTTTGATATTTACAGTGAAAAGCCCGGATCCTACACCGATTTAAGGGGTGATTTAGAAACCTTAAAGAGCGTTGAATTTGTCAATCAAAACCCCATCGGTCGTTCCTCACGTTCCAATCCTGTAACTTATATCAAAGCCTATGATGAAATTCGAAGCCTATTTGCCAGTTTGCCTATTTCCAAAAACCGGAACTATCAACCCAAACATTTTTCATTTAACGTAGATGGAGGTCGTTGTGATTCTTGCAAAGGTGAAGGAACAGTAACCATTGAAATGCAATTTATGGCCGACGTGGTTTTAGAATGCGAACACTGCAATGGTAAACGATTTAAAAGAGAAATCCGAGAAGTAAAATACCACGGTGTTTCAATTGATGAATTGCTTCAAATGACAGTTGATGATGCCATTGCTTTTTTTAGCCAGCACGATTCAAAAAAAATTATACAAAAGCTCCATCCC
>JAYNHN010000061.1:1492-9190 GCA_038108035.1 Flavobacteriaceae bacterium | reverse complement strand
CCCTTCAGGAAGTCGGATTGGGCTATGTAACTTTGGGGCAGTCCTCAGCCACCCTTTCGGGAGGGGAAGCACAACGGATCAAGCTCGCCTCGTTTATTAGCCAAGGAGTGACCAAGGAAAAGGTACTCTTTATCTTTGATGAACCGACTACAGGACTTCATTTTCACGATATACAAAAACTTTTAAAGTCCTTGAATTCACTTATTGACAAAGGGCATTCGGTCGTAGTAGTAGAACACAATTTGGATTTGATAAAATGTGCCGATCACCTGATTGATTTAGGTCCGGAGCCTGGAGATCAAGGAGGGTACTTAGTTGGTCAAGGAACCCCAGAAAAAATTTCGATGCTTACTTCTTCTCATACAGGGAAATACTTGCTATCCAAATTAAAATAAACGTGCTTTTAACCTTTGAATGACCAATTCAATATCTTCAGACCAGCGAAATAAAAACATGGGAATACTAAATAGACCCACTATCAGCAAGGTTCGAATACCAATTGAAAGAAGGGGATGTAGTAGGGTTGGAATCCAATATATCAAGTCGTAAATTAAAAACATACTTACCAATACGCTCAGAGACTTGAACGAATAAGGTTGTATTTTAAATACTACTGCTACTAAAATGATCTTGCAGACATTGATAAAAACCAATACCAATAGAGTGGCAAAGGCAGCACCCATGATGCCATAAGTCTGAATGAATACCAGATTGAGAGCGATGGCCAAAAGGGCTGATGAAACGGAAAACCAAAAGACGTAGTGATAATACTTTGAATTGCTAATAATATTATTCAAACAACCCATGGAAATACTAAAAAGCTTGGCAATTGAGACAATAATCACTACTGAAGCAGCCGAATCATAACCTTCTTGATTGATCAATGAATAGAGATCGTTTAAGTTTAAGTTAATCACCAAAAATGCCAATCCTCCTACAAGCAGAAGATTGATACTGCTTTTCTTAAGCAATGATTTTAACCGATCTTTATCTTGATCATTTAAAGCTTTTGCCACTAAGGGACTCGTGATCTGAAACATTGCTCTAGCGGGAGCTTCAATAACCGCCGCTATATAAACAGCAACCGCATAAAAAGCTGCATTTTCATCAGAAATCAAAGAAAAAATCATGGACTTGTCAATATCCAATATAAAACTCGCTGCCGCCCCTGAAATAAAGATAAGTACACTGTAGCGTAACATGGGTTTCCATTGTGATGGAAGCTTCCATTGAAAAGTTGGGAAATAAACTGAAAAACTATAAATAGCAATGATGATCAGACGCAGATAATATCCGAAAATTAAAAAGGTGATAAATTGATCCAAATCAATCACATCAAAAGCATGAAGGAGTAAAAGAATTAAGGTCATCAATCGTGGATACACTTCTTTTAAAAAATTTCCGAACACCGATTGTAGATGAACTCGAAGCCAACTAAAAAAAATCTCAAAAAAGGCAGTGGCAATCGCTACGGCAATGATCAAGAAAGGGAATTGAAGTAAGGTTCCATTGCTATTGGATAAAAAATCAAGTATCTGAGAATTGTAATTATAATAAAAAGGTAAAATCAATGCTAAAATCAAAAAAGGCAACCCAATAGAAAACCACAACAATCGGTCTTGATCTTCTTTTGATTTTGTGCTGCTAAAAAATTTGATTAGCGTATGTTGAACACCAAAAGATATAAAAGGTTGAATCAAATTGGAATTGGCAAGTAATGCTACTACAAGACCTTGAAATTCTTTACCTGGAAATGTAGGGTATAAAAACAAAATATTTGCCGCCCCAATTAAAAATGCGAGTCCAATACTGACCGTATTGTAGATCGATTGTTTAGCAATAATACCCATGCTTAGGATTCGTTTTTAGATCTCTTAAATTGAGCGAATAGCATTAAGGCAAGAACTCCAATAAAAAGGATAAATGCCGTCCAACGAATGCGAGTCCCATTTTTAATTAGGTCGGGTTCAAAAGAAAATTCGATAACTTTTGCACCAGCTGGAATCTGGAGTCCACGCAAAACATAGTTTACATTATAGATCGGAGCTTCTTGTCCGTCTATTCGAGCAGTCCACCCTTTAGGGTAATACATTTCTGAAAAAACCACAAACTGATCGGACGTATTTTTGACGGTATAGGTCAGCTGATCCGGTCGAGCTTGAGTCAAATTCAAAGTTGATAATGAATCCCTTGAATACTTTTTGGTGATCTTTTCAGGAATACTACCTTTAATAAATACGGCTTCTTGATTGAAATTCATAGTTTTCATTCGTTCGAGGAGTTCATCTGCCGAAGAAACCGATACCAAATCCTCAATAAACCACCCAACTCCTAAACTGTTTGGATTAAACATGGGCTTCAAAATACCTGATTCCTCTTCTGGAAATAAAATGTATTTGATATTTAACATGTCTAAAACTCCAGTAATTTGATGAGTCGAATAATAATCGAACAACTCTTCTAATCGTCTGGGTTTGGCACCGTGATACCCTCCAATAGTATTGTGAAAATAGGCAGTACGAGCTCCCGTTAATCCCAGTTGAGGCTCATAGACACGATACCGAGTCGTGTCTTGAAGTACGGCGCGATCTGCATCAGTCATTTTAAAAGGAGTTTCCGCCATACGAGGAGTTACAAAAGAAGAGGATCGATCTATGTAGCGGTTTGAAATCCCTAAAAGATCGATTAAAAGTACCCCAATCAGAATAAGAACAGCTGTTTCCTTTTTTAGTTTGTTGTAACGAAATGCCAAAACAAGTCCGGTTGACACCAAACAAAAAAGTATCGCTCTATAAATATCTGCTTGAAAAATGGATTTTCGTGCCTCGATAATTTGCGTAACCAATTCATTTCCATAGATACTTTTAAAATAAGCATCATTGAGCCCAGAAAACGAAAATGTCCCTTTGAGAAAATAAACGATTAGCAACAATGCGATTGGTAGAGATGCGATTTTGATAAACTTTTTAAGTTCAAATTTATTTTGTGAGTCAAAAGCCCAATGGACTCCTAAAGATGCAAGTAGAGGCAGGCAACACTCCAAAACTACTTGAATGGAGGATACCGCTCTAAATTTATTATACAAAGGAAAGTAATCAATAAAAAATTGAGTAAGCGGAGCAAAGTTTTTCCCCCACGAAAGCATTAAAGAAAACAGTACTCCTATGGCCAAAGCATTTTTAAATGGCGTATGGACATAAAACAAAGCCAAAAGTGCAAAAAAGAAAACCGTGATTCCAATATAGGCGGGGGCTTCCAAAATAGGTTGGGATCCCCAATAGGTGGGTACATTTTCAGAAAACTGTTCTGCCTGACTGGGATTGACTCCGCGCGCTCTTAAAAAATCATACACTCCGTGATCGGTTCCTAAATTTTCGCTCGATCCCCCTCCTTGTATCCTTGGAACTATTAAATTCAAGCTTTCAAAAATACCATAACTATACTCGGTTATGTAGTCATAATCCAGCCCACTAGACGGTTCTTTGGGGCTTCCGTCTGCTTGAAGTCGGAGTTCACTTTTGCCGCGTGTACTAAAATCTGTATATTCTGCGGTGGCCAAAATGGGGGTAGCATTGAATCCGATAGCAAGAATCCCGGAAGCGATTAGTAATCCTACAGATTGAAAAAATGATTTTCCGTTTTTTAAAACAATAGCCTGATAACCCATTACACAAACAAAAACACCCAGAAGCATTAACAAATAATAAGTCATTTGATAATGATTGGCCCGAACCTGCATTCCCAAAGCAAGTGTAGTCAACAAAAACCCCCAAAACCACCTTTTTTGAAAAAGAAGTAAAAGTCCGCCCAAAACCCAAGGAAAAAAAGCAACTGCTAAGGCTTTTGTATTGTGACCTACTTGCAAAATGATCAATAGATAGGTTGAAAAACCAAAAGCAAGTGCACCAAAAAGTGCCGTTCGCCAGGGAATTTTGAGGATCAATAACAAAATATAGGCTCCCATAAGATAAAGAAAAAGTATATGAGCCGGGCGGGGCAATAAACGAAAAAATGAATAAATAGGTGCTAAAAAATCAGCGGGATACTTTGCTCCAACTTGATAGGTTGGCATCCCCCCGAAGGCATTGTCAATCCAATAAGTTTCTTGTCCCTCCTGAGCTCGGTGTTCTTTGAGTTGGCGAGCCATCCCTTCATATTGACGTATGTCTGACTGAATTAAAGTTTTTCCAGATAATAATGGATAGTAAAAAAGCAATGACAAAAAGCCAAAGCCCAATACTGCCATTGAAATTCGAATCAAAAAAGATTTCATTGTTTCTTTATTCAACTTCTTCATAATCTATATACTCTCCCATCGTATCCGAAGCTGATTTTGATTGTTTCTTTCCAGAACTGAAAGATTCTGAAGGAGTGCTTTGTCTTTGTTTGTTTTTTTGAATCCAGTTTGAAATCAATACTTTGAATAGTACCGGAAAAATTGCACGGAAAATGTAAATGATTCCAAAAAAAATCAATAAAAATTTTAATAATATACCCAAGTGTTCTCTTTTACCCCCAAAAGTAACCATTTCGAATTGAATCCAATAAAATTTGTCACTCATTAACAGTTTTGCACCCTTTAAATTAAACTTTGCTTGTTTATATTTGTAAAATGAAGTATCCCTACACTTGCGCGCTATTTTTTTCTATTTTTTCGTTATTGAATGCTCAATACACAGATCAAATTAATTCCAATCGTCCCGGGGCTTCTATAGGTGCATTTGCTGTTGGAAAAAACGTTATTCAAGCTGAGGCAGGGGTTGCTTTTAGACACTATACTCATAGTGGTTACAACAATTCTACTTTCACTGGTGGAGTGGGCTTTTTGTCAATGCGATGGGGATTTTTTATGGAAACTCTTGAATTGACTTATGAAGGGCAATATTTATTTGGAAATTTGATTTCCAAATTGGCTACTACTCCGATCAACTATAAGCGAAATGGGTTTTTACAAAACTTTCTAGGTATCAAATACTTAGTGTACGATCCCTTTAAAAAAGAAAAGAAAGTCAGTGTGATTAGTTGGAAAGCGAACAATGGTTTTAAACTACGCGAATTGATACCCGCAGTTTCGATTACAGTAGGAGCAAATACAAGTCCAAAAAACAACCCCTACCCCTATAACAATATCTTTAGTGTAATCTACCGTCCCGTGTTTTTTCAAAATTTTGGAGCACCTCTGGAGCAAGAACCTCGAATCCACACTCGAGCTACACTGGCTACTCAATCTCATTTCCTAAGAACGTGGGTTTTTGTTACCAATTCTACTTATGACCGGTTTTTATCAGACTATCCAGAATTCAACTATATTTTCACACTTACCCACACCCTTGATCCACTGTGGTCGGTTTACATTGAGCATCAAAGAATTCAAAGTGATTTATTTAAAGATCAATTGTTTCGAATGGGTGCAGCCTATTTGTACTCAAATAATATGCAAATTGAGGCCAGTATTGGAACTAGTATAAAAAATACGCCCCATCAACTTTTAGCCAATTTGGGAGTTTCTTATCGTTTAGACTTTCACAAGGATTTTCTCTCTGCTCAGGAAGTAGAAGAAAAGTCTCTTAAAAAAGAAGAACGCCAATTGAAAAAAACGTTCAAGAAAAACTCAAAAGGAGAGCGTAAAAGAAATCGAAAAGCAAAAAGAAATTAACTTTAATGGAACAAAAGATTTTCATCAAAGAAGTCAAAACTAAAAGAGAGTTTTTAGAATTTGTACGATTCCCTTTTTCTTTGTACAGAGATAATCCTTATTGGGTTCCTCCTTTGATAAAGGATGAGATGGAAACGATTGATCCGGCTGTTAATCCGGTTTATGAAAATGCAGAGGCTCATTTTTTTCTAGCTTATCAAGGAGACCAAATTGTAGGACGTATTGCTGCTTTGGTTAACTGGATTGAAGTAGATCAAATTGGAAAGCGCACCGCACGGTTTGGCTGGTTTGACACAATTGATGATCTTAATGTATCCCGTCTTTTGATCAATCAGGTAATTGAATTTGGAAAAAAGCATCATTTAGATGTTTTGGAAGGACCCGTTGGGTTTTCAAATCTTGATAAAGCGGGTTTATTGATCGATGGATTTGGTGAATTGAGTACTATGATTACTCTTTACAATGCACCTTACTACGCTCAGCACCTGTTGGAATTGGGTATGGAGATTGCCTCTGAATGGGTTGAATATGAAATCAAAATTTCTGATTTTAATTCCTCTCCTGAAAAAGTAAAGCGCTTTTCAAAGCTGATTATGGACCGATATCAACTAAAAATTTTAAAATTTAAAAGTAAAAATGACATCCTACCTTATGTAGATAAAATGTTTGAATTGTTGGATACAACCTATAATGAGTTGAAAACGTATGTGCCGATTCAAGATTATCAAATCAAGCATTATAAAGAGCGTTATATCAAATTCATTAATCCCGATTATATTAAATGCATTGTTGATAAAGAAGGCCAATTGATCGCTTTTTCAATAACGATGCCTTCCTTTGCAAGAGCGCTTCAAAAGATCAATGGGAAACTTACATTATTGAATTCCTTACATCTGTTGAAATCCATGCAGTTTAACAACAAGGCATCTTTTTATTTAATAGGTGTTCATCCCGAATATCAAAACAAAGGGATTACAGCAATCATTTTTAATGAAATGCAAAAATTATTTAATAAAAAGAAAATCACGGTAGTAGAAACCAACCCGGAATTAAAAGAAAATACCGCCATCCAAAAATTATGGAAGAATTACGAACACCGTCTCCATAAAAGAAGAGCCACTTTTACCAAAAACATTTAGTCATGCTGAGTGATGGAACTATTATCGCCTTGTCCACACCTCCGGGGAGTGGAGCTATAAGCCTTATTCGAATTTCAGGAAAATTAGCTTTTGAAAAAACAAAACTTTTCATTCGCCTAAAGTCCAAAAAAAAATGGAGTGATCTTCAGCCCAATTATTCTGTTTTAGCTGATTTTTTGGTTAAAGAAACCTTACTCGATGAAGTTTTAATAACCAAATTTTCTAGCCCCAATTCCTATACAGGGGAAGATGTAGTAGAAATTGCTTGTCATGGTTCGCCCTACATTCAACAACAAATCATTTCTACTTTTTTAGCCCAAGGTATTCTCCCTGCTCAAGGGGGAGAATTTACGCTTCGAGCCTATCTAAATAGAAAAATGGATTTAAGTCAAGCGGAAGCCGTCGCCGATTTAATTGCCTCAGAAAGTCAATCAGCTCATCAACTGGCTGTTAAGCAAATGCGTGGAGGCTTTTCCAAAAACTTAGACGAACTCCGAGAACAACTGATACAATTCAAAGCCCTGATCGAATTGGAACTTGACTTTAGCGAAGAGGATGTTACTTTTGCAAATAAAGAACATCTAAATACGCTTTTAAATACTTTGTATAAAGATCTCTCTAAACTTAAAAATTCCTTTGCCTACGGGAATGTAATCAAAAACGGAGTACCCGTTACCATTGCAGGAAAACCCAATTCAGGTAAGTCCTCTTTATTGAATGCTTTATTAAAAGAAGAAAAGGCTATTGTCTCTAATATACCCGGTACTACTCGCGACACAATAGAAGATACCCTCATCATAGAAGGCATTCTTTTTCGTTTTATCGATACCGCCGGTTTACGAAATACTCAAGACGTAGTAGAAGCGATTGGAGTAAAAAAAGCTCGTGAAAAGGTTCAACAAG
>JAYNHN010000061.1:388-1482 GCA_038108035.1 Flavobacteriaceae bacterium | reverse complement strand
TGGTTTATTGGTTCTACAAGCTTCTCTACTTATTTACCTTTATGAACGCAATCAAGATCTTGAGGATCTTGCGACAGAAATTAATTCACTTCATCACGAACATCTAGAGCTCTTCTTGATAGAAAATAAAATCGATCTTTATCCAAAGGGGTTTGATCAATCGTATAATCAAAATTTAATTGAAAAATTAAATCCAAACTTCCCTACAATTGCCATGGGAATTTCAACCTTTGAGATGAAGGGCTTAACACAATTGAAAAGAGAATTGGTACAAACCATTCAGCGAATGGGAAATCAAAATGCAGTGGTAGTCAATAATATTAGACACTTTCATGCCTTGGGGGAAGCACTCAACTCTATTGAAAACGTTACCCAAGGATTAAAAAATGATTTACCTGGAGATTTACTAAGCATTGATCTTAAAGAAGCCATTGAACACGTAGGCGCCATAACCGGTAAAATTGATCCAGATCAAGACGTATTGGGAACTATCTTTGGTCAGTTCTGTATCGGTAAGTAAATAACTACTTTAATCAATTATACTTTTACTGTATTTCGTTGTAAAGATAACAATAATAATAAATACCAAAGGATAATAATATTTCATTTTACTGTATTGTAATGTATTTTTTATATCGTATATTTGTCGTATATATAATTTTGTACGATATATATGGAGTTTATCACAAAAGAAAAAATAAAGGTAAATGTATATCCTAAAGATCCCCAAAAGGTAGATAAAAGGGGGTTTTATATACGTGTGTATTATGGGCAAAAAAACCAATTGGATAAGGAAACAAAACAACCTTTATACGATAAGAATGGAAACCCAAAAATGGTATCTGATAAAGATGAAATATATTTTTCAGATCTTACCTACTATCCTAACCCAAAGAATGAATTAGAACGTAGGCAAAACAAACACGTACAAGAAATTGTTATGCAACAAGCAGAAACATATCGTGTGGCAATTCGAAGGGATAAATGGAAACGTGGTGGTTTAAATTCTTCCAAAGAATACTTAATGGATTATATGATCAGTAAATGGTTACCTAAACAAAACTATCAGAAATCTACATTACAAGGTTTTGAAA
>JAYNHN010000061.1:0-378 GCA_038108035.1 Flavobacteriaceae bacterium | reverse complement strand
TATATTATTAAGTCAACTGGATACCAAAACTTGTAGGGATTTTTACAGTTACTTACAAACTTGTGTTTCCCATAACGGTAATAAATTATCGGAATCTGCATATAAAAAGTATATGAAGTCATTTAAGCAATACTTGGAACAGGCTATATATAATGGTATTATTATAGAAGGGAATTCGCCTGCAAAGGTTATAAAAGTTGGTAACCCAAAACCAACCAAAACAAGGTTGTTTCTTGAAAAGCACGAACTGGAACAACTTGAACAATTAGATACCAAATATGTAAATTTAAAAAATGCATACTTGTTCGCATCTTATTCAGCAATTACAAAGGCAGAACTAAAAGTAATGAAATGGGGCGATTTTAGTCAGGATAAGGA
>JAYNHN010000060.1:3713-12315 GCA_038108035.1 Flavobacteriaceae bacterium | reverse complement strand
CCCCCCCCCCCACCCACTTGTTATGTTTTTATCCTGACCACCTAGATCAGAACTGATAGCTGCTTGAACTGCCGAATCGTTTGTAGTAAATTCACTTGAAGTAAATATCATTCGTGCGGGAATTTGATCCGCAGAAACATCGGGATTATCTGATACCACTCGAGCATATTGCCTTGGATAACCGGTTCTCCTTGCTTCACACCGAAGTGCCCCCCCCTTTGATAACCGAATGGTGAGGATATAGAATCTCCTCTTTTCTAGGAATAAACCACATACAACCATTTTCTTCAACCACCTCTTCCAGAGCTATCCAACAACTCACCGCTCGCTTATCAGGAAGATCCATCCAATAGGCAGCATCTTGATGGCAAGGAGTCGGGGTATCGGAATAGGGCATTTTATTTATCAGCATATCAAAATCTAAAACCAGATCCTCTCCCATCAAATAGCGGGCATGAACAGTTGCGTTTTGGTATGCCTCGGAACTTTTCAATGCAGGGATGAGAGAACTGGGACGCATCAGTTGCGTAATCTTTTCTTTTCCAAAAGTACCCTTTCCTCCTAAGTCACTTCGCAAATGAGTTGTACGAGTCCGATCTGCCAACAAAGCATCATAATGACTTCTTATCTGGGCAACTGTTTCTAAACTGATCAAGCCCGAGTACTTTGAAAATCCATTGGAAATAAATGCGTCTTTCATTAAATAAATTTTTTAAAACATTGACAAAAGAGATTTCAATGTGTTAGATTTTGGGTTTTTTTGAACCTATTTAATATCACTAAATTATAAAAAAAATCTATTCGAAATGATGAATGTTAATTTAAAATAAGATTTGAATAGTAGATATTACTCAAAAAAGTTCCAAATCAAACCAAATCGGACTGAAAAATCCCGATAGGGGGTGTAAGGAGCTGAATAATAATCGTATGGAGTATCTACTTTTATCAAATGTTCAATGGGAGCAGAAAGATTTTCGAGTTTAAAGTAGAGTCGTGAGCTTTTAATTTTGGCATTAAAAAAGAAGTCGACTCTGGGGTATTCACCAATTTTTTCGTTGTTCTGAGTCACAAACTCGGCAATGAGTGGATTGTACTGATCCGCATAATAATCTGTAAAAAACACAAAAGTAGCACCCGATTGAAAAAATAAAGCTTTGTTGAACAAGGATGAAGTAAGCATAAAAGTACTACGAACCAACCACTCTGGAACATTCAAACCTAACGGACCACTGAGGACCTCATCGGGATCAGGATTTTCTTCATATCGAACTTTTTGATATTGGGCATTGTTGATCCATGAGAATTTCCCAAAATCCAAACGCTGGTCAAAACGCACCTTTAAATAATCGATTTGACGATCAAATTGGCGGACCTCCACTTTGAATTTTTTATTGAGTTCGGTCAGTGGAGTTGAATTGTTAAAATAGGTGTAATGATCTATTTGAGTCCATTCGCCCTTGACACTCCCCCATTTAGAATGAAAAATCCCAAGCGATCGTGTCGAAAAAGTTGGATTTACCAAATCCAGAAGGTTCCAATTGTATTCTTTAAAATCGCTTTGGGTTAAATAATAATTGAAGTTCAGAGGTTGAGAACGGTACTGATATTTTGCGAAAAATGAAAAATCTTTGATCAAAAATCGTTGGATAGAGGCTTCTAACGAGGAACTGGCGTACTCTTTATTAAAGGATTGATAGGCTTGTAAATGGGTACGAAAACCATAAATACTTTTATTCCATTGGGCTTGTACTGCTAACTGCCGAGCATCAATTTTATTGGGTAGGAGGGTATCCTTTTCGTACTCATTTTCTCCTAATTCATACACCCAATTGTATTGAAAAAAATCCAAATTAAATTTCCCTAAACCGGGATCATCATAGCTTATAAAAAGATTGTTTTCAAAGGTGGCTAAATCCGTTGAATCTTCGACACCACTGACATCAAAAGTTTCATATAAATACCTATTGACACGGTTCATATTAAAAAGATATTTTTTCTTTTCATAATGAGTTCTGATACCTACTGCCATTTTATAAGAAGTCGTATCCTTTACTACAGGAAGCATTTGATAACGATGTTCCATGAAATAACTTTTCCCTGACAGCTCGTTATTTGCTTGGATTTGGGTTGTAAGTAGAGATCGATCTAAGAATCCGTCATAAAATTGAAATTGTTGTTCTCCATTTTCATCTAAAATGGGTTCTCCATTTTGATCGGCGACTACATAATTAGGCGCATTTTCAAAGAAGTAAACAGAATCATTATTTAAGCCTCCATTTACTTCATTTTCAATCGACTGAGTGGTTTGGTGCAATCGAAGTCTGTACCGCAGATTATAGTTTTGGTATTGGGTACTCATTCTGAATTGTCTGGAACGACTCAAAGAGGATACGTATTTACCCAAAGAACGAAACCCTCTGAATGAAACAGCTACATTAAATTTGGGCGAGGTGTTTATCGCTAATGTTGCGTCTAAATGTTGTCCCTGTTCAAAGGTAGTTTTAAAAAAAAGTTCTGTATAGGGAGATGGGACTTCATAGTAACGGACATCTTCTTTTTCAAAATAACCAAAATGTTTGACTCGCATACCCATTTGAGGAGTGAGGGGCATATTTTGAAAATCGTATCCTAAACGATTAAACCCTTCACCCATATTGGGTAAGGGTAGGTATTCAAAATAGTCTTCTCTTAAAAAATTAAAGCGGTATTCCCCTTCGATAGAAAGGGTGGTATCCACGGATTCTTCTGTCCCATCATAATGAAGAATTTTATAATCTTTAACTGTAATTTCACCCATGGGTTTCATAAATTGCTGGAAGGCTTTTCTCTTTCTTGACTTTTTCTTTGGGATTGAATTAATTGAATCTTGTGTTTGTTTTTCAAGTTCAAATTCTCGAGAGAGGGCAACATCTTTTTCTTTGGGCAGCTCTGAGTTAGACTCCGGAAAAGTTTCCTTAGCCACAGGGGGTTTCCGTTGACTCCACATTACTTGAGATAAAACAAAAAACAATAGAAAAAAGTGAATTCGCATCCAGGCTGCTATTTGTTTGCGAAGTTATAATAATTGTAAGTATTTTGTCATACAATTTAAACGAATATAGAAAAGTAAAAATGCTTCCAATTCAATACGGCAAAGGTATCGAAGCGGGTACGGATGAAGCTGGAAGGGGGTGTCTTGCGGGTCCTGTGACAGCTGCTGCGGTTATTCTTGCTCCTGATTTTGATCTCCCACAACTTAACGACTCTAAAAAGCTTACTGAAAAACAACGCTTTTCTTTACGTACAGAAATTGAAAAATCAGCCCTTGCCTTTGGGGTGGCTCATGTTTTTCAGGAAGAAATTGATCAAATCAATATTTTAAATGCTTCAATTAAAGCCATGCATTTAGCTTTGGATCAACTCTGCATAAGACCCGAATTGATTTTGGTGGACGGAAATCGATTTAAACCCTACGGCAATATTCCAGACCAATGCATCATTAAAGGAGACGGTAAGTACCAAAATATTGCAGCAGCATCGGTTTTAGCTAAAACCCACCGAGACGAATATATGTCAAAACTTCATGATGAATTCCCCAATTATGGCTGGAAGCAAAATAAAGGATATCCTACAAAAGCACATCGAGAGGCTCTGCGGAGCTTTGGAGACACGCTCCATCATCGAAAATCCTTTCAATTGATTCCCAAACAATTCGAAATTGATTTTTAATAGTATCTTTAGGGAAGTTTAAATCTAATGTCCCTTGGATTCTTTTACTCAGCTTTTTGACCAATTAAAAATTATTGAACCCGAATTACAAAATCAAATCCGATCGGTTGGAATAATTCAAAATATAGATGAAAATCAACTGATTTTAGAACCCAATAAATACATCAAGTGGCTTTCCATAGTTTTGGAAGGAAAGGTTCGTGTTTGGAAAGAACAAGAAGATCGAGAGATTTTACTCTATTACGTGAATCCGATTGAAACCTGTGTTTTGTCTTTGGCAGCGACCTATGAAGATTGTAAAAGTACCATCTACGCTCAAACCGAAAAAGAAAGTATCCTATTGAAAATACCGGTTCGTTTTATTAAGCAATGGAGTAAAATTCATCCCTCTTGGCATGATTTTACAACCCAAACTTTTATAAATAGTTATCGGGATTTATTGTCTTCTTATTCCAATTTGGCCTTTTTAAAAATTAAAGATCGACTGATGGACTATTTAATGCGAGAAAGTTTATCGACCAAAAACAACTCTGTTTTTGTATCGCATCAAAAACTGGCAAATGAAATGGGAACTACACGAGAAGTGATTTCAAAAACACTCAAAAAATTAGAACAAGAAAAGCGACTTTCACTCTCTTTCAAAAAAATTGTAATAAAAAACGGCTACTTGTAAAAAAGGTACGAAATTATAGTGGAAACAAGATGTACTTTTACCTCATGATTCACCTTAAATACTTATCAATTATGAAAACTTATTTTCAAACCTTATTCATTTTAAGTCTCTTTGTAGTTTCCCAAGGATGTAAAGAAACAAAACAATCCAAAAAGGACACGTTTGTTTTGGTTCATTCCGCTTGGTTAGGGGCATGGCAATGGGATGGAGTAAAAACTAAGCTAAGAGAAAAGGGACAGAACGTCCTTAC
The DNA here is from genome assembly GCA_038108035.1 of Flavobacteriaceae bacterium. GTDB lineage: Bacteria > Bacteroidota > Bacteroidia > Flavobacteriales > Flavobacteriaceae > MS024-2A. Next base: position 7,684 of record JAYNHN010000060.1, on the reverse strand, counting down.
ACCCGATCTTCCGGGTCATGGACTAGACAAAACGAGTCCTAGTGAAATCGAAATGAGCGATTATGTAGAAAAGCTTCTTTCGATCTTGGATCAACAGGAAGAACCTGTTATTTTAGTAGGCCATAGTTTTAATGGGATCACGGTTAGCAGAGTTGCTGAATTGCGCCCCAACAAAGTAAAAGGTCTTGTGTATTTGACCGCATTTTTCTTACCTAAAGGCGGTTCATTCTTTAAAGCAGTCCAAGGAGTTAAAGGATCCAAGGCTGTTGAAAATTTTTATCTTTCAGAAGATCAAACGTATGCCCTCGTCAAAGAGGAAGAAATTCAAAATGCATTTGCTCATGATATCTCCAAAGAAGCTTTTGATGGAGCAAAACCTTATATCGTTCCTGAGCCTGCTGCTCCATTGAGCTACGAATTGGAAATAACAGAGCAGAATTTTGGAAAATTACCCAAATATTACATCGAATGCACCGAAGACAGAGCCATTCCCATTGGAGTTCAACGTGCTATGTATGAAGGCAAGGTTAAAAAAAGCTTTAGTATCAAAAGTAGTCACACGCCTAATTTTTCCCAACCCGATGAGGTCGCTTCTATACTGCTTGAAATTCAAAACGACCTGAATCAGTAGGAAGGACCTTTGTTGATTAATTTACTAATTCGTTAATAACATTTCCAAAATTCAGAGCAACGCAAGGAGGAGTTTTTTAAATTTGGATTCTATGCGAAAATCCATTTTTACCTTGGCGTTGCTCTTTTTTGCAGGTTGTAAAAAGCCCCAGCAAAAACCCATTGATTTATTAGATTGTGTTCCTCAAAATACCTTTGCCGCTTTTCAGCTCAACGACCAAAATATGTTGGTCAATAGTATTGAAAACAATGCGTTACTGGCAGATATCCTCAAAGTCAACTCCGATCTTTATCAAAAGACCTATCAAATCATTCCCAAACAATTCCCACCAAAATCCCTACTCTGTTTCACCCCTGAGGCCAAATCAGATGTGGCCGTTTCCTTTATCTATTTTCAAAATCCGAAAGACAGTATCCAAGAAAAATCGGCCCAACAAATTTCCTATAATCAAGTACCCATTCAAATTGAAGAATTGAATTCGATCAAAACCTACCGTGCCTCTTTTAATGGGATTCATTTTATTTCTACCTCTCAATTGGTTTTGGAAAACGGAATTCGAAATATTCAAAACAAACGTGCTGGGGTTCAAGAAGGCATTTACTATGACTTAGCAAAAGTCAGTGATGATAACGCACCGGTCAACCTCTTGATAAACAAAAAATTTTCAAAGGTTCTAAACGGACTTTTTCCGGATACTCCTCTCTTTCCATTTTTAGGGAGTAGCTGGTTTTCTTTTGATTTCAATACTAAAAAGGATCCTTTTACCTTAGACGGAGTAAGTTTTATCAATGACTCCCTCCCCGATGCGGTCAGTTTACTCAAGGGAGTAGGATCTAAATCCCTTTTAAGTCCGGAGCAAACCCCTCAAGTATTTGATGGCTTTTTAGCCTTAGCCATAGAAGATTACAAAGCTTTAGAAGATAATTTTAAAAAGTACAGTCGTCACAAAAACATTCCTTTAACCCAAATCAATTTTGATCCGATTAGTGGGGTCGATGAAATGGCGTGGATACATCATCAAGAAAATAAAGCCTTGCTGATGCACATCAACCATTCTGAAAACATCCACCCCATGTTGTTTTCTCAAAAAGAGAAGGTAGCCACTTACAGAACCGTAGATCTTTATAGTCAACAACTAGCATCGGATTTACAAGCTTTTGTGTCGGCTTATGGTGAGTCCATTGCACCTAATTTTGTTAGTAAGATGGGAGATTTTTTGATTTATACTGAAAATCAAGACTTCCTGAAGCTACTTATTGGAGCTTCACAGGACGGTACCACACTCGCCAAAGACTTAAACTTTAAAGCACTAGTAGAGGATTTAGCGGACAGCAGCACCTTTTTATGGTTGGGTAGAACCGAAAATTTAAAATCAAACTGGCACTCCTTACTAAAAGATCAATCCGCTGGATGGAAAAAAATTAACCTGAAAAAATATCCCCTTTTTGCACTTCAAGGTGTTGTAGAATCCAATTTTATTCAGACTCGATTGACCGCTCAAATTGAGGACACTGAAATTCCCAAAAACAGTGTGATCAATCAGTATAGCTTTAGTTTAGAGGCTCCTGCTATTCGAGCTCCTCAGTGGATTAAAAACCACCGGAATAAAACGATGGATATCGTGATACAGGATCAAAACAACACCCTCTATTTGTTTTCAAATACCGGTACACTCTTTTGGAAAAAACAACTTTCTTCGCCCATCGTCGGTAAAATTGAACAAGTAGACTTATACAAAAATAGACGTTTACAAATGGCGTTTCGAACCCAAGACCGTTTACTAATTTTGGATCGAAACGGAAAAGTAGTTCGCCCCTTTAATTATAAAATTTCCAGTGAAAGCCCACAACATTTTTCGGTTTTTGATTACGACCTCAACCGTAATTATCGCTTTTTGATCAGTAGTGGGAAAAATGTTGTATTGTACGATAATAGGGGGAAGAAAATCAATGGTTTCCGATTAAAGACCCTCAAACAACCGCTGCAAAATCCTGCAAAACATATCCGTTTTGGAACAAAAGATTATATTGTAATTCAAGACTTAGACGGACATATCCGAATACTTAACCGTCTTGGTTCTGATCGAATCCAACTCAAAAGTCCTGTCAAGAGTTCTTCAAATCCTGTTTTTGCTTATCGAAATACATTTGCAACTACCAGCCCAAAAGGAGATTTGGTTCAAATTGATACCAAAGGGAACATCGTTCAAACCCCGTTGGATTTACTGCCTGAACATCGTATTGACATGACCTCAAAATCCTTAGTGACTTTATCTGAAAATAAATTAACGATTAAAGGAATTCCTATAGAACTTCCTTTTGGAAATTATACTGCCCCCCAAATTTACTATATCAACAATACCATCTATGTAACCCTTACCGATCTAGACACTCAAAAAGTCTTTGCATTTTACAGTAATGGAACCCCCGTTGGAGGTTTTCCAGTTTATGGAAATTCCTCTATTGACTTGTCAAATGCTGATGCCGATAAAGCCCTTGAGATGGTGGTACAATCCGAAGCTAACGGGTTTATTATTTATCAGATCAATTAAAGATGTTTTAGAGTCATTATAAAATATTCTCTTTCAATATTTTCGTTGCCTCTTCCGGTACAATATCCCGTTGAGGCATCCCAAACATTTCATAGCCTACCATAAATTTTTTTATCGTTGCTGATCGTAATAAAGGTGGGTAAAAAGACAAATGCCAGTGCCAATGCTTATTTGTTTTCCCATTTGTAGGTGCTTGATGTATTCCTGAAGAATAAGGAAAAGAAGTGTTGAATAATTTATCGTACGCTTTTGTAATTACAGATATTGCTTGTGCAAAATTTAAAGCATCCTTGTCAGACATTTCTATAATATTTTTTTTTGTTTTTTTGGAGCAATCATAACCTCAAAAGGCCAAACTGCCCAAAAAGGAGTTAGGACTAAAAAATCATTATTTTCAAAAATAATTCTTTCTTTAGCAGCTTGTTCTTGTTTTAAATAATCTCCCAAAAGACTACTTTTTTTCTCTTTATAATATGCGAATTGTTGTTGGTCTTTTTTATCAACTTCATTAGGTAAAGAAGTCTGACTCCAAATTTGCCCATGAGGATGTGGATTACTGCAACCCATTATTTGTCCTTCATTTTCATAAATTTAAATATAGTTTATCGATTTAAATTTTCCTAATTGGTAACTAAACAGTATCAAAAATAGTTTTAAATTTAGTTTGTTTTTAGTGCTAAAAAAAGGAGGGCAAACAAATATTTGCCTGCCTTTAACAAACTAACTCAAACGACTAACTTTGTAAATACTTCAAACATTTGTGATTTCCCAGCCAAAGTTAATCATGCA
>JAYNHN010000060.1:0-3703 GCA_038108035.1 Flavobacteriaceae bacterium | reverse complement strand
AAACAAATGACTTTACAAATTCCAGTTTCACTTTGTGCTTTTAACAAACCAATATTTACATTAAATATTGGTGAATCTTCTTGAAGCGCAGCAAAATCGTTTGTAAAGACAAAAACGTCTTTATAATCTGGATTTATCTCACCATTAATTCTGGTATTTGTTGCACACAAATAGCAGCTCTCATCATACGTAGGTCTTTGCTCATTAGAGATTTCTTCATTTTGACCTTGCCATGGACGTTTTGCTCTGTGTGGAGAAACTAAAACCCATTCTTTTGTGAGTATATTCAAACGCTTGTGTGAGTACTCTTGTAGATTAGTATTGTTCATTTTACTCTTTTAGTTTATTGTTTTACTAAATGTGTTCCTTCTGACAACTCTACAAAAATGAAAAACAACTTAAAAATGACCTATCCAAAGGGGTTCTGCCAAGCTTTAATTTTATCGTAAACACCTTCTACTCCTTGATGTTTCGATATGCTAACCGTCTTTTTTTAGAGGAAGCTGCTGCCAAAGATTTAGTTCAAGAATGCTTTATAAAATTATGGGAACAAAGAGAAAAAGCACCCTCGATCTTAAATCTTAAAAATTATTTATATAGATCGGTTTACAACGGTTTTATTGATGAAAAACGAAAAAAAAAGCTTTATGTTTCCATTGAAGAACGACATGCAAGTTTGCTTTTTGAATATTTGGGAGAGTCCTCTTCAGAAATGCTTGATGAAAAAGCACAACAACTTATGAAAGTAATTGATTCACTTCCGCCAAGGTGCAAAGAAACTTTTTTACTGAGCAAAAAAGAAGGCTTGGATCACGTAGAAATTGCCTCCTATATGGGTGTTTCCCTGAAAACTGTAGAAGCACAAATTATGAAGGCGTACAGAATATTGAGGGAGAAGACTAAGCAATAAAACTATTTTGATACTATTTTAAAATCAGCCTCAAAAAGGAGTTCCAGTTGTTTTAAAAGTTTTTCTTGAACTTCTGATAAACTGAGATCGTATCCCACTTCCTTGGACAAAGAAGTAACCCCCTTCCCTTGTATCCCACAGGGTACAATATGGTCAAAATAAGACAAATTTGTATTAACGTTTAAAGCAAATCCATGCATGGTCACCCAACGACTGGCACGTACCCCAAGGGCGCAAATTTTTCTTGCAAAAGGCGTTCCTACATCCAGCCAAACCCCTGTTTCCCCTTCGCTACGTGTCCCAACAATACCGTACTCTTTCAAAGTCAAAATCACCATTTCTTCTAGCAAGCGAAGGTATTTATGAATATCGGTAAAAAAATTATCCAAATCCAAAATAGGATAGCCTACAATTTGCCCCGGACCGTGAAAAGTAATGTCTCCCCCCCGATTGGTTCGATAAAACTCAATACCCTTGCCCTTGAGAAGTTTCTCGCTTAAAAGCAAATGTTCCATCTTGCCGCTTTTACCTAATGTAAAAACCGGTGGATGCTCCACCCAAAGTAAATAATTGGGCGTCTGAATTGACTTTTCTTCTTTGCGATTTCTTCGCTTGATGGCAATAATTTCATTAAACCTTTGTTCTTGAATCAACAAAGCCTTCTGATAGGACAAACTTCCCAATTCCATCACAAAAACACGCTTATTTTGCTTTTCCATCTAATCAAAAACTAGAACTCCAACGATTCGGATTGTTAAGAATCACTAGGGCAGCAATGACCCCGGGAACCCAACCACAAAGCGTTAAGATAAAAACGATAATCACTGAACCACACCCTTGATCCAAAACTGCTAGTGGGGGAAACAAAATAGAAAGTAAGACCCGAAAAAAACTCATGTGTTCGTTTTGATTTCAAAGATATAAAAATTGATCCCTCTTGTTAGTATAGACTGTGTATCTTTGCAGCAAATTTAACACCATGCCTAAGCTTTCCGAACAGGAACTCATTCGCCGAGAGAAATTAGAAGGACTTAAAAAGTTGGGAATCAATCCCTATCCAGCAGCTGAATTTCCAGTTGATTTTTATGCTAGTGATTTACCCAGTAAATACGAGGAAGGGAAATCTGTTATTTTAGCCGGAAGATTGATGTCCAGACGAATACAAGGAAAGGCAAGTTTTGCTGAAATTTTAGATAGTACCGGAAAAGTCCAAGTGTATTTCAATCGGGATGAAATTTGTCCAAATGAGGACAAAACCCTTTACAACGAAGTGTATAAAAAACTTTTGGATATCGGGGATATTATCGGTATAGAGGGAACTCTTTTTACAACCCAAGTAGGAGAACAAACAGTTAGCGTAACGAATTTTACTGTTTTAAATAAATCCTTACGCCCTTTACCCCTCCCCAAAACGGATGCAGATGGAAATACATACGATGAGTTCAATGACCCGGAACTCCGCTACCGACAACGATATATCGATTTGATCGTAAACCCCAAAGTAAAAAATACATTCTTACAACGCACCAAAATTACAAATACCATCCGAGACTTTTTGACAAATCAAGGGTATTTGGAAGTTGAAACACCCATCCTCCAACCCATTCCGGGTGGAGCTGCAGCTCGTCCCTTTGTGACCCATCACAACGCTCTCAATACCCCGCTTTACTTGAGAATTGCCAATGAATTGTATCTCAAAAGATTAATCGTTGGAGGTTTTGAAGGCGTCTTTGAATTTGCTAAAGATTTCCGGAATGAAGGAATGGATCGAACCCACAATCCCGAATTTACCGTAATGGAATTGTATGTGGCCTATAAAGATTATTTCTGGATGATGGAAACTACCGAAACCCTTTTAGAAAAAATTGCTTCGGATGTTCATGGAAAAACAGAGCTCATCGTAGGAGAACTCACCATTGACTTTAAAGCCCCTTATCCCAGAGTTCCGATTTTGGAGGCTATCCATACGCATACAGGAATAAATGTATCGGGAATGAACGAAACCGAATTACGCAAGACCGCAACTCAACTCGGTATTGAAGTTGATGAAACCATGGGAGAGGGTAAACTTATTGATGAGATTTTTGGTGAAAAATGTGAGCATCACTTCATTCAACCCACCTTTATCACGGATTATCCCAAATCCATGAGTCCGTTGACCAAGGAACACCGGAGCAATAGCCAACTAACCGAACGATTTGAATTAATGGTTAATGGAAAAGAATTGGCCAACGCCTATTCAGAATTGAACGATCCCATTGATCAACGAGAACGCTTTGAAGCACAACTCGCCTTGAGTGAAAATGGAGACGACGAAGCCATGTTCATCGATCAAGATTTTCTAAGAGCTTTGGAATATGGGATGCCCCCTACTTCTGGAATTGGAATCGGAATTGATCGTTTAGTTATGTTGATGACCAATAACAGTTCGATTCAGGAAGTGCTGTTTTTTCCACAAATGAAACCCGAAAAACCTGCTGTAGAACTTACGGATGAGGAAAAATACGTTTTTGAATGCGTAAAAAAATCGGATTCTAACTCTTTATCCGATATCAAAAACGCTGCTGAACTAAGCAACAAAAAATGGGATCAATCCCTAAAAGGGTTGGCTAACAAAAAACTCCTTAAAGTGGTCAAAAATGATCAAGGACTCTTTATCGAAATGTTAAATTAATCTCAAGGGATTAAACTCTTTTCCACCATTCTCATCTAAAGGGTAAACACCCATTATGAAAAAATTTATAATCCTTTTTGCCTGTACCCTCCCCTTGATGACTTCGGGACAACACACCC
>JAYNHN010000059.1:9305-12380 GCA_038108035.1 Flavobacteriaceae bacterium | reverse complement strand
CATCAAAGCAACAGCACTTTCTTTGGTGGTGCCACTCCCTATTAATACAGCGCACAATTCCGCATTACTCAAATAGGAAGCACCGAAGTTTTTTAATTTCTCTCGTGGACGATCCGAGGTATCCCACTCTTTGATCGATAGTTTTTTGGGGAATGAATCCATAATTCGGGTTTTCTCCTTACAATGTAAAAAAATAGAAAAAATTAAAAATTCATGATGCAAGATTGCAACTGCTCCCAATCCAACCCACCAAAATTTCCGGAACTCATCATGACCAACACCCTTTGAGTATAATCTTGACCCTTTAAATATTGATCCAATGAGTTTGAATCTACAAAAACTATTAGTGAAGGATGGTCAAAAGCCTGTTGAATAGTCTCTGGATTTAAAGGAGCTCGATTCTTAATTTTTAAGGCTTCGGGATCAAAAAAGATAATTGCTTGGTCAGCAGCAGCAAGTGTTTGTCGGTAGTTTTTTAAAAATTCAGGATCTAAACTACTGTAAGTATGCAGTTCCAAACAAACTAAAGTTTTGTGTGCTGAATATTGATTTTTAACAGCTAAAGAAGTGGCTTTAACTTTGCTGGGCGCATGGGCAAAATCCTTGAAAAGAAAAGCAGTTGGCCCTGTTGCCAATCGTTCTAATCGTTTAGCTGCCCCAGAAAAACTCGGAATGGCTTCGTGAAAATCGGCTGCATCCACTCCCATCAATTGTGCAATCCATTGAGCACCGGCAAGATTGGTTAGATTATGGCGGCCAAAAATGGATAGGGGTAAACTTCCTTCGGGAGTATCCAAATAGGTTATACCCTGATCTATCACATGATCGGGGGTTGAATATGGAATTTTCTTGATAGGGTGATCGGTTGACTCGACAATCTTTTTCAGAACAGGATCTTCTTCATTATAAAGCAAAACCCCTCCTTGGCGGATCGAAAGAATAAAGGCTTCAAATTGTGAAAGATAGTTTTCAAAAGTAGGGAATACGTTTACGTGATCCCAAGCAATCCCACTGATCAAAGCAATTTCAGGATGGTACCAAAGGAATTTAGACTTTGAATCCATAGCAGAGGATAAATATTCATCCCCTTCAAGAAGTATAAAATCATGATCATCATTAATGACTAGGGTCTGCTGAACAGCAGGTATGGGAGCACCTACCATAAAATCTGTAGAAATATCATGGTACCTCAACACGTGTAAAATCATAGCTGTGATCGTTGTTTTACCATGGCTTCCGGCGATTACCACACGTGTTTTATCTCGACACATGAAAGCTAGAAATTCGGGATAGGATTGAATTTTTAATCCCAATTTTTGAGCCTTAATTAATTCCGGATTTTTGGTTTGGGCTTGCATTCCCAAAACGACCCTATCCAAAAGCTTATCTATTTTATCAGGAAACCATCCTAGGGTGGGTGGGAGAATACCCGCTGCCTCTAACTTTGATTTCGAAGGATCAAAAATAACATCATCACTTCCTGTAACCTTATGCCCTAACTTATGCATGGCCAAGGCTAAACTATGCATAGCACTCCCCCCTATCGCTATGAAATGAATTTGCATCATGGACTTACTTCTTTTTTTAATTTCAGTGCCTCTTCAAAATCAGAATCCAAAGAAAGAGCTGTCAAAATATATTTTTTACTAGTCTCAATATCTTGATTATTCATTGTTATCCTTGCCAATTGATAATAGACCCATGCCTCCGGAATATTGTCCTTTAATTCATATGAAGATGCAAAGCGGTTCAGCATACAGAGTCCCCATTGACTTTCCAAATTATAGGTAGCAGAAATTCTTCCTAAATCGTAAGCCAAATCCCTTCTTTTATTTGGATAATCCGTTTCAAAAAAAGAAGAACAATCAGGATAGGTCTTTTTTAGGTGGGTAAATACATTTTCGAAGGTGTCAGAGGCATTTTCATAATCTTTCATCTTCTCGTATACTTCACCCAGAGCCAATTGACCCTCCAAGGAATCCAGTTTGATTATTTTTAAAGCATATTCAATAGCTAAATCAAAATCTCCTCCCATTAATCCGGGTAAAGATGCATAAACATCTGCTTGAGCTTTCAGTGCGTTGATAGAATTTGGATTCAATTTAACACTTTTGTTAAAGGATTCCTTCATAATATCTACGTATCGAAATGAGGAAAAAGGAGATACCTCTAAAGCTCGAAAACCGGCGGCGCCTCCTACACTGAAATAGCGACTGGCAGTGGGCTCTTTCACAAGTGCTTTTTGACCCACCTCAAGGGCTGTTTCCCAATCTTTATAGACAAAAGCCAATTCTACCCATTGATCCAAAATTGCCAAATCTTCAGTGTTTTGATAGGCTGCTTTAAGGGCTTTTATCTGTTCCTGGTAATCTTTATCATTTCCAAAATTATAAGAAACAACCGGAGTCGGATCCTGGGCGAATACAATGCAGCCTAAAAAAAATAAAAAGAAATTTATATTTCGAATCATTCTAGTCATTTAATAGTTGCCAAAGAGCATCTTTAAGTTCGGTAAGTTGATAATTACTGACACTTGAAATCATTAGATAGTGAAGTCCTTTAAAAATTGTATCCATTTCCTTCTGGTATTCCTTCTTTAGTTCATCGTCTAGCATATCTGCTTTGGAAAGAACTACCATAAAATTTTTATCCAAAAGTTCGGGGTTGTATTGAATCAATTCTTTCCTAAGAATATCAAATTCAGCCTTTAAATCCTGAGTGTCCGATGGGATGAGATACAGTAAAATAGAATTTCTTTCAATATGCCTTAAAAAATAATGACCCAGTCCTTTTCCTTCTGCTGCTCCTTCTATAATTCCCGGAATATCTGCCATTACAAACGATTGGAAATTTCGGTATTCAACAATCCCTAAATTCGGTTTTAAGGTGGTAAACTCATAATCTGCAATTTTAGGTTTCGCCGAAGTTAATGCAGCCAAAAGAGTTGATTTCCCGGCATTGGGATGACCTACCAATCCTACATCAGCTAAAACCTTTAACTCCAAAGTAATTTGGAGAGTCGTCCCTTCAATTCCGGGTTGAGCATATCTAGGAGTTTGTCGGGTGGATGATTTG
>JAYNHN010000059.1:2024-9295 GCA_038108035.1 Flavobacteriaceae bacterium | reverse complement strand
TGCCAATTCCCACGACCTCCTAGCCCACCTTCAAGGATAACTTCTTCTTGATGAGCGTCGGTAATTTCAAACAAAACTTTATTTGAAGCTGTATCGCGAACCACGGTTCCTAACGGGACTTCAACATAGATATCTTCTCCCTGTGCTCCGCTACTTCTGTTTTTACTTCCATCACCTCCATGACCGGCAGAAAAATGTTTTTTGAACTTAAAGGTATAAAGCGTCCATAATTGTTTGTTTGCGCGTATAATAACATGACCGCCACGTCCACCATCCCCTCCATCGGGTCCTCCTTTGGTAATGTACTTTTCACGATGAAGATGGATAGAGCCTTTGCCCCCATTACCTGAGCTGACAAAAACTTTTACATAATCAACAAAATTTCCTTCTGTCATAGACTATTGTAATCCATCAATCAAAGATGTGAGACGTTCTGTTATTTCACCAATGGTTCCAATTCCATTAACACTGTGAAATTTTTTTTGGCCTTGATAGTAATTTCTTAATGGAGCTGTCTTCTGATTGTATTCATCAAACCGATTACGGATTTTACTTTCATCTTGATCATCCGTTCTTCCACTGATTTTACCTCGCTCCAAAAGTCGTTCAACAAGAATATCATCATCGGCTTCCAAAGCAATTGTAGCCTTAATTTTCATTCCTTTTTTATCTAAAAAAGTATCTAATGCCTCAGCCTGAGCTTCGGTTCTAGGAAAACCATCAAAAATAAATCCTTTGGCTTGAGTATTTCGATCCACTTCCGCTTCAAGCATCCCAATGGTTACCTGGTCGGGAACCAAATCACCTTGATCCATATAGGATTGAGCTGATTTACCCAAATCGGTTCCATTTTTTATATTGTAGCGAAATAAATCCCCTGTGGAAATATGAATCAAACCGAAAGTATCTTTTAAAAATGCTGCTTGTGTCCCTTTTCCAGCTCCGGGTTTACCAAATAGTACTAAATTAATCATGGCTAAAAAAAAATTTTTGCTAAGATACCATTTTAACTGGCTTTTTTCGATTCCAAAAAACTTATACGTATTTTTGTAAAAAGCTTGCTATGAATTTATTTTCTAGTTCACATACGATAGGAATTTTGGGCGGGGGGCAATTGGGCAAAATGCTCTTGAGAACCACACGTCAATGGGATATAAAAACCAAAGTAATGGATCCAAGTCCAGATGCTCCCTCTCGAATAGCTAGTAACGAATTTGTTCAAGGTGATCTGATGGACTATGAGAAAGTTGTAGATTTTGGAAAAAATGTGGATGTATTGACCATTGAGATAGAAAATGTCAATGTAGCAGCATTGGCTACACTTGAAAAACAAGGGATTAAAGTTTATCCTCAAGCTTCTGTTTTAAAAACCATTCAAAACAAATGTCGTCAAAAGGAGTTTTATCAAAAAAACAAGATCCCTACTGCCCCATTCCAACTTTTTAAGGACAAGGAAGATTTAAAAAATGCAGTCGCTCGAGGCAGTCTTTCCTTTCCTTTTGTATGGAAATCAGAATCCATGGGATACGATGGATACGGAGTCCAAATTGTTCGTTCTAATAAAGATTTAGAAGAAGTAAAACAAGGAGCTTGTATGGCAGAGGATTTGGTTCGTATCGATAAAGAAATTGGAATCATTGTTTGCCGAAGTCCTAAAGGTGAAACGGTATGCTATCCAAGTGTTGAGATGGAATTCCACCCGACTGCAAATCAGGTTGAATACGTCATTAGTCCGGCTCGCATAGGTAAAACGCTGGAAGAAAAAGCCCAAAAAGTAGCTCTAAAGGTTTCGGAATCCTTTGGTCACGTTGGACTATTAGCCGTTGAATTATTTTTAACTGTAGATGGAGAAATTTGGGTCAATGAGGTGGCTCCTCGTCCACATAATAGTGGGCATTACACCATTGAAGCCGCCTATACTTCTCAGTTTGAACAACACATTCGAGCCTTGCTGGATTTACCTTTGGGTAATACAGAAAATAAATTGGCCGGTGTAATGGTCAATTTGGTTGGCAAGGAGGGTCACCAAGGATCCGTACATTACAAAAATATGGAACACATTCTGAGTATTGAAGGTGTCAATCCTCATATTTATGGAAAAAAAGAAACCCGACCTTTTCGAAAAATGGGACATATTACCATCGTTCATAAAGAGGTAGCTACTGCGAGAAAAATTGCAGAACAAGTAAAACAAACCATTGAAGTAATAACAAAGTAATATGGCACAAGTAGGAATTATAATGGGAAGTCAGTCGGATCTTCCTGTAATGGAAGAGGCAATCTCTATCCTCAAAGAATTTAAAATTTCATATGAAGTAGATATCGTTTCTGCTCACCGAACCCCCTCCAAGATGATGGATTATGGAACCCAAGCGCATCAACGAGGCATTAAGGTCATCATATCAGGAGCGGGAGGTGCTGCCCATCTCCCCGGTATGGTCGCTTCGCTCTCCCCTTTACCCGTAATTGGTGTACCCATCAAGTCGAGCAATTCAATTGATGGATGGGATTCTGTTTTGTCAATATTGCAAATGCCCGGAGGTGTTCCCGTAGCGACGGTGGCCTTAAACGGTGCTAAAAACGCCGGGATTCTTGCTGCTCAGATCATTGGGAGTAGTAATCAAAAAATACAAGATCAAGTGATTGCTTTTAAAGAACAGTTAAAAGAAAAAGTAATCCTCAGTAATAAAAATTTAAAACAATAAAATCTTTGAATAATCCACTTTTAAGTCCATTCAACACAGTCCATGAATCAGCACCCTTTTCAAAAATCCAACCTGAGCATTTTATTCCCGCTATAAAACAAACCATCACGTATGCTTTGGAAGAAATTGACTCTCTCGTTCAACAAAAGGAAAAACCCACTTTTGAAAATACGTTGGGAAAATTAGAAAATTGTGGTCGCTTAATCGGGCGAAACAGTTCTTTGCTTTTTAACCTCAACAGTGCTGAAACCAGTGATAAGCTCCAAAAAGTCACACAAGAAGCCGCTCCACTATTAACTCAATTTCAAAATGATATTCGATTGAATGACGCTCTTTTTAATCGCATTCAATTTGTTTATAAAAATGAAGACCGCACCAATATGAGTCCGGAACAAATCACTCTTTTAGAAAAAGAATACAAGGGGTTTGTTCGGAATGGAGCACTTCTGGATTCCAAACAAAAAGATCAATTACGTGAGTGGGATGCTAAGTTGGCTCAACTGAGTTTGACTTTCGGAGAACATGTTTTGTCGGATACACAGGGCTATGAAATGCATATCATACAAGAGAAAGATTTGGCAGGACTTCCTGAAACCGTTATTGAAATGGCAAGTACCATTGCGAAACAAAAAGGAAAAGAGGGATGGATATTCACACTGGACTATCCCAGCTATGTTCCTTTTGTAACCTATTCAGAAAATCGAGACTTGCGAAAACAAATAAGTCTGGCTTTTGGGAAAAGAGGATTTCAAGATAACGATCAAAATAATAGTGAAATTATTTTAAAAATTATCCGACTTCGTCAAAAGAGAGCTCATTTACTAGGATACAAATCTCATGCAGCCTATGTTTTGGAGGAACGTATGGCTCAAAACGAAGATCAAGTTCAAAGTTTTCTTGACAACTTAACCGATAAAGCCCTTCCTGCCGCCAAAAAGGAATGGAAAGAGATGACCGAATTTGCAGCCAACCAACTCGGAATCCATTTTTTGGAAAAATGGGATACTGCCTATGTAAGTGAAAAAATAAAGCAAGCGACTTTGGATTTGAATGAACAAGAACTCAAACCCTATTTTCCTCTAGATAATGTTCTTGAAGGTCTGTTTAGGATTGTTCAAAAACTGTACGGAATTAGTCTTCATAAAACTTTAGAAATCGATGCATATCACGAAGAAGTTACGGTCTATGAAGTTCACAAAAATGGATCTTTTTACGCATTGCTTTATGCTGATTTTTTTCCTCGTCCCGGAAAAAGAAATGGTGCTTGGATGACCAGTTATCGTTCTCAAAAAAAGGAACAACGCCCTCACATATCAATCGTTTGTAATTTCTCAAGAGCCACTCAAACACAACCTTCTTTATTGACTTTTCAAGAGGTCACTACTTTGTTTCACGAATTTGGTCATGCATTGCATGGCATCCTATCCGATACTACTTATTCCAGTTTAAGTGGCACTTCCGTTTTTTGGGATTTTGTTGAACTACCTAGTCAAATTATGGAGAATTGGTGCTATCAGCCTGAGGCTCTGGCACTTTTTGCAAAACATTTTCAGACCAATGAACCGATTCCTGAAACTTTTATAAAGAAAATTAAAAAAGCTGCCTACTTTCAACAAGGTCTTCAAACCCTTAGGCAGTTAAGTTTTGGATATTTGGACCTTTCTTTTCACAACCAAAAAGCCTCTGAAATTAAAGATGTTAAAACTCATGAAAAACGTCAAATTGAATCTTTACAGTTCACAAAAGATTATGCAGAAAACTGTATGAGTACCGCATTTTCTCATATTTTTCAAGGGGGTTATGCAGCGGGTTATTACAGTTATAAATGGGCCGAAGTACTGGATGCAGATGCCTTTGAATTGTTTAAAGAAAAAGGAGTTTTTGACTCAGAGACCGCTACCTCGTTTTTAGATAATATACTCTCCAAAGGTGGGACAGAACACCCTATGACTTTGTACAAAAGATTTCGGGGAAGAGAACCTGACCCGTCAGCACTTCTACGGAGAGCGGGTTTGGCTTGATTTTTTAGAAACTATTTTCTAAATTAATGGCTTTCTAAAACAAAGAGTAGATGACCCATGTCTTTTTTCAATCTTTTTTTTGGAGGTCTCTTTTTATCCCTAATCCATTTCAATGGGTGGGGACAACTTACTTTTTTTGGAGATCTTTACGTTGGACCAGAAAGTGAATTGCACATTGCTTTTGATACTACTTATTTTAATGGGGGAGTCATACATACGGAAACTTCAGACATTAAAAGTCTGGTTTCTTTTGGATCACAAAGTCAATGGGAACAGTTAAATGAACGCTCATTTGTTCAAGGAAGGGTGCGTATTTATCATACAGGAACATTCACTTTTCCTCTAGGTGCCAATGGGATTTTTAGCCCCATAACACTCGCTCTTTCAAAAAACACTCACTCCATTCAAATTCAATATCAATCGACCATTCCCAGTCTTTTTTTTCCCTTTAATGGAGGCTATGAACTTCCTCAAAAGCATTTTTGGGGTTGGGAAACTACTGGCGAAACCATTGGAACCCATCAAACCTACTGGTTTCCAGAACATGAACTCATCCAATTACGCTTTGATCCGATTCCATTGGAGGATTTGCATTTTGGTATTCTGATCTCGAATCACTGGAAAGAAAAAAAGGCATACTTCATTGAAAACCCCTTTAATTCTTATCCTCGCATCGATCTTGAAAACGGTTCAGGAATTTTTCATGAGCCAATTCATTTGAGTAAGAGTGAGGGAATTACCTTCTTACTCCCCAAAAAAAATCGCATCACAAATCAGTTAGTAAGTCAAGTAATAACCCCAAATAACGATGGATGGAATGATACTTGGAAAATTACAGGACATGTATTCCAACCACAAAGTAGGATTCAAATTTACAATCAACATCAAGAAGTCGTTCACCAACATCTAGGAAATTATCAAAATGATTGGAACGGTTGGAGTACAATATTAAACGAACACTTAGTCGATGGAGGCTATTGTTATACCATTGATTTGGATGGAAATGGAGAGGTCGAGCTCAAAGGATGGATTTATATAAAAAGAAATTGATTATGAACTATCCAAAATCCATAACCTTTTTCTTGATTCTTTGGCTTTGGAATTCGATTCTTTTTTCGCAAGAAGAATCTTTGTTATTATTGTTCCCCAAACAAATTCAATGGATCAATCCTTCAATTACAGCAGCCTATGGAGACTCAAGTCTTGGCTTACAGCTAGACAGCCAATGGTTGGGTGTAAAAGATGCACCCAAACAACAATCCATCTATTATGAATCCAAAAATGTATTGAAAAAAATAAATTGGGGGGGCGTAATTCGAAACCGTTCACGTTTCTCTGAAAATAGTCTCCAATTTTTTTTACAATCCTCCATTCCCATTCAACTAGCAACTGATGTTCTCCTTCACTTGGGATTACAAGCTGGTGGGGATTTTTTTCAATTGAATTTTGATTACCTCCGATCGGTTGATGGTGTTCAAATCGATCCTTTGCTCCAAAAACAGTCGCGTTTCATTCCCAATTTAGGGACAGGAATTTACCTCAAATACAAAAACTATTCGCTACAATTTTCTCTTCCAAGACTTTTAGAACGTTATGCATTAAAAAAGACCCCAGAAATTTTCTTACCCGATCGACTCTATTTCTTTAGTGCTTTACAATGGGAGCAAACTTACTATTCGATTTACTCATTTTTCACACTTGAACTTCAATGTCATAATCTGGGTTGGAATCCCTTTAACATACAACTTAAAGGGAGCTATCATTCGACTTTTGGAAACATTTTTATGGGAATCAATTCTTCTAAAAATATTGGTTTTGGATTTCAACTCCATGCAAAACAAGTGTTGACATTGGGCTATGCCTTTCAATTTCCACTTTTCACAAATTCTGACTTGAAGTTAAATAATCATTCCATAAGCCTTCGATTTAATCTTAAAAATTCAACTAAAAATAAGCCCATTTTATGAAATTTTTCAATCATGAAAACTACCTGTCACAAATCAAAAATCCTTTTTCTTTTTTTATTCATTGGTTTTGTTTCTTTGTCAAGAAGTCAAATCAAAATGGGAGACCACCCTCTCTCTTTGAATCCGTATGCCATCTTTGAAATTGAATCCAAAGACAAAGGAGTACTTATTCCTAGAATGACCACCCAAGAGAGAGACCGTGCCTTTTCAGGCTTTGTACCCAATGGTTTACTTATTTTTAATTCAGATAAGGGAGTTTTTGAATACTACCTTCAAGAGAACAATCAATGGAGAACAGTAATAACTCAAGTTCCACATTTAAGTTTACAAAATCATCTATTATCTTTTGGTGATCAAGATCGCTTGGATCTCATTCCCTACTTAGATAATACCGATCAACAAAAATTGAGTCTGGAAGAAACTATTTTAACACTTGAAAATGGTGGATCGGTTGATTTAGATCCCTTGATTGCAAGTACGAAAGATAGACAACGACTGAATTTGGTAAGTACCACGCTAAGTCTGGAACGAGGAGGACAAGTGGATTTAAGTCCTTTGATACCAACCGTGCAGGATCA
>JAYNHN010000059.1:0-1924 GCA_038108035.1 Flavobacteriaceae bacterium | reverse complement strand
GATCAACAACAATTGAACTTGGTCAGTACCACATTAAGTTTGGAACGAGGAGGACAAGTGGATTTAAGTCCTTTGATACCAACCGTACAAGATCAACAACAATTGAGCACAAGTTTCGTTGATTCAAAAACACTACTTTTATCTATAAGCAATGGAAATTCAATAGAACTCAAAAGCGAGGGCAATCTTTTTTTCTCTTCTATTAGTAGTAGAAGTATTTCTTTAAAAGCATTCGAAAGTATATTTACCAACAAGAATGGAATTTCTTCTAATGAAACTCAAAGTTGGGACAAAGACCATTTTGTCTTTGGAAGTCCTCAACTAGATAACGACACAAAAACTACTTCCGACAACAGGCGGATATTTTTTGATAAAAAAAAGGGAGCCTTTCGAGCAGGATTTGCACAAAGTGATCAATGGGACGAATCCAAAAGGGGTACTTATTCTATTGCAATGGGAAGAAACACGATAGCTTCAGGTTTCAATGCATTAGCCTTTGGACTCAGTACGGTTTCAGATGCATGGTACACAACCACTATGGGCATTGGAACTCAAGCAGTTAGTAGAGCCGAAACTACAATCGGAAGTTACAATACAATCTACACCCCTTTGGGAGGTACACGAAATTGGGATCCAAGTGACCGGTTATTTGTTATTGGAAATGGGCAAGGTAGTTCAACGGCAAGTAGATCCGATGCTCTCATTCTATATAAAAATGGTAATACATCTGTTAGTGGAATATGGACAGGTCCAGGTTTTCTGCTAGTTTCGGACCGAAAGCTTAAAACTAAGATTCAACCTTTGAACCATGGATTAAATTCCATAAAAAAACTACTTCCTCGGCAATACGAATTAAAAAAAAGAAAAGGTTATGTCCGATGAATTGGAAAAAATCATGCCAAAACTTGTAGTAAAATCAAAACAAACAGGACTAAAGAGTGTGGATTATAACGGCTTAATACCAGTACTAGTTCAAGCGATTCAAGAACAACAAAAAGAAATTGAGAAGTTAAAAAAAGCCCTTAAAGACTACCAGTTTCGATAACCTCCTTTTAGATCATAAATTTTTTTAAAACCCAATTTCTTCATTATTTTTGCTGCATAACCACTCCGACCCCCCACGGCGCAATAAACCAAAACTGGCTGGTTTTTATCAAGCTTAGATACAGCTGCCTCAAAGTTGGGATCGTTTACATTCAAGTTTAGAGCAGATCCAATATGTCCCTGATTAAATTCATCGGGAGTTCGTACATCAATCAATTGTTTGTGATCTTCCATTAGAAGAAGAAATTTTTCTTTTTCTATGACTTCGACCTGAGGGATATCTTGAACACAAGACATCAAGACGATAAGCATCATTATATGCATAGCTTTTTTATTAGAAGTTAAATACATGTTTTTAAAGTTAAGAAATTAAAATTAAGCTTATCCACCAAAACACAGGAATTCCCTCAATCCAAAAAGCCGTGAAGTAAAATGACTTTTGAACCGTTGTCTTCTCTAATAAGAAACCAAGAATCCCATAACTCATTAATGTGGATAAATACCATGATTGACTAAAGTCAGTGAAAACTATAACAAAAATTAAACCTAGCAGCAACAAAGCAAATCCCAGTCGTGTTGTTTTTTTAATTCCAAATGGTTTTGGAATGGTTTTAAAAATTGTATCGTCAGAAAGGAGATCACGGATTTCAAAAGGGAAAATAGATACCAAAATATAAATCCCTTGTACAAAAGAAATTTTTAAGAAAACTACACCATCAAAATTGGTTGCTGAGGCCAATGGAACCCCTACAGTCAAACATATCCAACTTAAAACCACCCAGTAAATTTTTCCTCCTTCTCTATTTCTCCAATTGGTATCTTGACCAAAGAATGGAATGGCATAAAATACAACCAGAAGAGCCCCCAGAATGACAAAGCC